>JACAEY010000083.1 GCA_013388605.1 Nitrospirota bacterium
AATAAACCATTATATTAAAAATCCTACAACTTTACATCATCCCTTCTGTTTATTACAATAAATAACACAAATAAAAATGCTGTTAAGCCTGCTGTTACTGAACCATAATAGAATGTTGCTGAAGGAGATATATTATCCCAGAGCCATCCTCCTATAAAACTCGCAGGGAACATTGCCATGCCAACTGCTGTATTATATATTCCAAATGCTGTTGCCTTAATATCTTTTGGTATAATTGTAGCAAGGAATGCCTTTTGAATACCTTCTGTAAGACCCATGAAGATTCCATAAAAACCGAATAAAAACCAGATAGTAGTCGCATCTCTTACAATACCAAAACTGTAATAGATAACTGCAAATAAAATAAACCCGAGGAGTATAACCCTTTTTCTGCCGAATCTGTCTGCTATAACGCCAGCAGGAATCGCTGATAATGAATAGACAAGGTTAAACAGTAAATAAACCATGGGAATCATAACAGTTGGAATCCCTATTTGCTGAGCCCTGAGTATCAGGAATACATCACTTGAATTGCCTATAGCAAATAAAGTTGCGATTAATATAAAGAACTTAAACCTCCAGCCAAATAACCCCTTTCTTCCTGCCTTCAAAATCTCCTTCTGTCCCCCAATGGCTATCTTCTTACTTTCTTTCTTCTTTTCTTTGATAAAAAAGATAATCAAAAGAACTGCAATAACCCCGGGTATTATGGAAAGCCAGAAGACTTTTCGATAATTATTTGATAATATCCTGAGAAGAAAAAAAGCCATTGCTGGACCAACAACTGCGCCCATCGTATCAAGTGAACGGTGAAGACTAAATGCTCTTCCAAGGTATGCACTATTTGTAGACTCAGCAATTATGGCATCACGGGGTGCAGTTCGAATACCTTTTCCAAACCTGTCCATAAATCGAGAACCCATCACTTGATTCCAACCTGTTGCAACTGCAACTATAGGTCTGCTCAGAGTAGAGATTCCATATCCTGCAACCATTAACCACTTGCGATTATGTAGCCTGTCTGATAACCAACCAGAAAATGTCTTTAAAAGACTTGCAGTTGATTCAGCTATGCCTTCTATAAAACCTATTACCGACTTATTTACTCCGAGAACATTTGATAAAAAAAGCGGGACAAGAGGATATATCATCTCAGAACTCACATCCATGAAGAAGCTTACAAGTCCAGTAATAAATACATTTCTTCCAAAACCAAAAAACCTTCTTTCCTTCATAATACTTGTTTTATTTTGAACAAGAGGGGTATTTATAAAGAGACTCTTTGTTGAAGTTGAATTAGTCTTTCCTTGACTTCATTCATCCTCTTCTCATTCTCCAATAAAACTTTTTTTCTCTCCTCAACGGCCTTTTTACCCTCTGATTTTTGGTTCAATCCTTTATCTATTGCAGATGATATTCCTTTAATAGTAGCCTCAATTCTCTCGTACATCTCCCACCGGAAATCTAATTTACTCTTATCAAGCCTTTCTGCGAAATCAAACCTAACCCTGCCACTCTGGGTGTCAATCATTTCATGGAGGTATTCCTTCATCTTTTTGAGGATAATTTTATCACCAACGAACTTTGGAAGTGAGAGAGTCAAGAACTTTGAAAGAACCTCAAGCATTACTGGTTCTTCCTTGAATTTATAATAAAAAGTTTGCTTAACTGTCCATAACTCTTCTGCCTTAAATTCCTCAAATGGTATCGCAAAAAGCTCTGAAGAAAACTTAAAAAGTGAATCTACAGTTTCATTTATTTTCGTTATAAATCTACTGCATATCGCCTCAAAAGCAGAAGCGAGTTTCCCATCCTCTTTTGCCCACCAGTTATTACAGGCATTCTTAACTTCATCCATCACATATCTTTCAAGAGCAACATTTAACTCTTTTGAAGACATAGATTTGTTTTCTTTATAAAATTTCTCAAGACCAGTAGATAGGACTTCTGCTGTCTCCTTTTTGAAATCCTCAAGGTCTTCATCAAGTCCTTTCTTCACAAGTCTATCTACCTCACCATCAAGCAGGATGTCAAAATCCTGTTTTTCACGCATAACCTCTTTTTTCTTCTTTTCGAATATCTCTATTTTTGTCTTCAGTTCTTCAACGGGGATAGTAAGTGACTTCATCTCCAATCCAAGCTCGAATAAAGCATGGGATAAATATCTTAAAAGTGTATTTGATACTGAAAGAAGGAGAACTTTGCCTTTCTCCTCCATCAAAAAGGTATTCAGGATACTTTCAAATTCAAGCAAAAAACTTTTTTTAAGAAGCTCCGGTTTCCCATCTAATTTTCCATCAAGTGCAAGTTTAGCAGAAAGAGGGAATATCTTTACCTCAGAGTTCATAATTTCCTCTAAGACCTTCTTTGAAAATAAAATGGACTCTTTCAAGTCCTCTTTATCAACGTAATCAGCTTTGTTATGAAGGAAAAAAATCTTATTGGAATATTCCCTTACATCTTTCAGAAAATCCATTTCTGCCTTACTTACAGGTTGATCCACTGAGAGAAGAAATAATGCTGCATCAGATTTTGGGAGATATTGATATGCAACATCTGTATTATGTTCAAAAACTGAACCAACACCAGGGGTATCTATTAGTCTCACACCATCTTTCAGATAAGGAGAAGGATATGTAATAACAACTTCGAATACATCTTTTTCATTTTTCGGGTTTCCTTTTTCTGTAACATACTCTCGTAAGTCTTCAGGTATAATTTCAGTTACCCTCCCATCATTGAAAAAGACGTTAATTTTCAATTCTTCCCCATACTTAAGAATAGTAGCAATAGATGTCAGAGGAATAACCGCTGTTGGTAATATCTCTGATCCTAAAAGTGCATTTATAAGAGTGGTTTTGCCTCTCTTGAACTGTCCCAAAACAACAAGATTAAATACATTGTTCTGAATCTTCTCCCTTAATTCTTCGGAAGGATAACCGGGAATACCTTCAATGGAAGCAATCAAGTCAATACATTTTAATAATTCATCCTTAAGAATTGAATATTTATCGAGAACCATTCTGTCCTCCTATCACCACACTGTAGGTTAGGAGTAATTAATTATTCCAAACTAAAAACTCCTACCACTTCCTTCTGGTAGGAGTTATCAGTCCCGATAAATCAGGACAAATTAGGCGAACCCCATCGCCTATAAATTAAAATAAAATAGCAAATTAGAAGGATGCAAGTCAATTAATTTAGCAAAATAAGATAAAGTTATCCTTGAATAATAAATGTCTAATGTATAGAATTAATTCATGAAAATTTTAGAAAATAAAAGGCAAATAGAAACATTTTTAAAAGTTCTAAGGAACCGTTCTTCAGGTAAAGGAAAAGATAATTTAGAAAATAAGGTCAGGATCATCCTGAATAATGTCCGGAAACAAGGAGACAGAGCTCTCATAAGATATACAAAGACTTTCGACTCACTCGACACAAAAAGTCTTAGGATAACTCCTGAAGATATTACAAAATTTTCTAATAAAGCCCCCAAAAAGGTTATAGAGGCACTCAAAATTTCTGCAGAGAGAATAAGGACATTTCATAAGATGCAAAAAGAAGAGTCATGGTCATTTTCAGAGGGCAATAACCTGATTGGTCAAATAATAAGACCGATTGAAAGGGTTGGAGTATATGTTCCTGGTGGAAAGGCATCATATCCTTCTACAGTCTTAATGAATGTTATACCTGCACAGGTTGCAGGTGTAAAAGAGATAGCCCTGTGTGTGCCTACTCCAAGGGGAGAGATAAACCCTTATGTAATGGCAGCAATAAAATTGCTCGGTCTTAAAGAGGTTTACAGGATTGGCGGAGCACAGGCAATCGGTGCGATGGCTTATGGAACAGAGACAATAAAGAAGGTTGATAAAATTGTTGGTCCCGGAAATATTTATGTTGCTACTGCAAAGAAGATGGTCTTTGGAGAGGTTGACATAGACATGATTGCAGGGCCAAGCGAAATACTGATTATCGCAGATGATTCAGCAAACCCGATATTTATTGCTGCTGACCTTCTCGGACAGGCAGAACATGATGAACTCGCATCACCAGTATTAATCACTATATCAAAGAAGCTATCAGATGCTGTCAGTAGAGAACTCAAAAGACAACTCTCAGGGCTCAGCAGAAAAGAAATTGCAAGGATGTCAATTGATAATTATGGAGCAGTAATAATTACCAAAAACATAAAGGAGGCTGTCGAGCTTTCAAACTCCATTGCTCCTGAGCACCTTGAAATCATGACTGAAAAACCTATGGATATCCTACCCCTGATAAAGAATGCTGGTGCCATATTCCTTGGAGAGTGGACTCCTGAGACATTAGGAGACTATTCAGCAGGTCCTAATCATACCCTTCCAACAGGCGGAACAGCAAGATTTTTCTCGCCACTTGGAGTTTACGATTTTATTAAACGCTCAAGCTTGTTAAGGTTTTCAAAAGATGGCTTTATGAAACTTTCAAAGATAGTTAAGACAATTGCCATAGCTGAAGGCTTAGAAGCCCACGGGAATAGTATTGCAGTTAGAGAAGACTATATAGACAGGTAAGATACCTAACTTTATTCAGAGTTCTTTTCTTGACAAACATATCAATCTCCGATAAATTAACTCGAAATTGAAGGAGGTATGTATGCTACATGCAAAGGTAACTTATACAAATGGGCTTCAATTTGTAGGGGAAGCATCTTCAGGTCATGCAATAGTTATGGATGGAGACCCAGCAGTTGGAGGACATAATACCGGCTTGAGACCGATGGAGCTTCTACTTTTAGGTTTAGGTGGTTGCACAGGAATGGATGTCATTTCTATTATGCAAAAGAAGCAGCAGAATGTAACGGCTCTTGAGATAAATATCGAGGGACAAAAGGCTGAGAATTATCCGAAAAAATTTACTGATATTAAAATAGAATTCATTATAAGAGGTAAAAACATATCCGAAGATGCTGTAAAAAGATCAATTGACCTTTCAATGAATAAATATTGTTCTGTAAAAGCATCTCTGGAAGGCTCTGCAAAGATCAATTTCTTATATAAGATAATACAGGAATAGGTCTTAACAGATAGATGGTAATACTAAAATATATTGCTACAATAGGTATTATAGGTTATTTTCCTTTAGCTCCCGGAACATTCAGCTCTTTAATAGCCCTCGCCCTATTCATCCTCTTAAAACCGACACCTTTAATTCACATCATTATCTTATTAATTATTACCCCTCTAAGCATTTTTTCTTCTCATTATGCTGAAAAATTATTCAATAGTAAGGATAGCAAACATATAGTCATAGATGAATTCTGTGGCTATTTCATATCAGTATTCCTTACACCCTTCAGTTATGCATTTTCAGCCTTTATTTTATTCAGGGTTTTCGATATACTTAAACCATTTCCAATAAGAAAGATTGAGTATATCCTTGAGGGCGGGGTTGGCATTGTTGCAGATGATATAATGGCTGCTTTATATACAAACATAATTCTACAGATATGGAAACTCTTTTATTACAATCCATAAATGTATCTCAGGTGTTTTGTATCAATAGAGATTCCTGAAACAGTAAAACAGGTTATAGGATATCTCGTCGAAATCTTAAAGAAACGAGATGTTGATGTCAGGTGGGTTGAGAATAAAAATATTCACCTAACACTTAAATTTTTAGGCAAGACACCTGAAAAGCTTCTGCCACGAATAAACGAATCTCTTCAAAAAGTTGCAATATCTTACGACCCAATATATATTAAAATATGTAAGACAGGGGTATTTCCTAATCGGAAATATCCAAGAGTAATATGGGTTGGTATCGAAGATTCTGAAACACTTATACGACTCCAGAGCGATATTGAAAATTCTATTACATTATTAGGTTTTCAAAAAGAAGAAAGGACTTTTCATCCTCATCTAACTATTGCAAGAGTGCGTTCTCAAAGAGGGATACAAACACTCATTAATGAACTTGATAACCATAGAGAAAAAGATTTCGGAGGTGTCGAAGTCAGAAGTATAAAATTGATGAGGAGTGAACTTAAACCTACAGGTGCCCAATATTATTGTATTTACGAAATCCCATTGGGAAGGAGGAAGGATGACAAATAAGGAAAAAACAAAGGCTCTTGATATGGCAATCTCCCAGATAGAAAAAACCTTTGGAAAAGGTGCCATCATGAGGCTTGGGGCTGAAGGAGTTACCGAAGGACTTCAGGTAATTCCAACGGGCTCTCTTTCTCTTGATATAGCAACAGGGATTGGAGGGTTACCGAGAGGACGGGTCATTGAGATATTTGGTCCTGAATCCTCAGGAAAGACAACGCTTGCCTTAAGTGCTATTGCTCAAGCACAGATGGCAGGAGGTATAGCTGCTTTTATTGATGCAGAACACGCCCTTGATATTAGTTATGCACAAAAACTCGGTGTAAAAATTGAAGACTTACTTGTATCTCAGCCAGATACAGGGGAGCAAGCCCTTGAGATTGCAGAGGCTTTAGTTAGAAGTGGAGCGGTAGACATAATCACTGTTGATTCAGTCGCTGCTCTTGTGCCAAAGGCTGAGATTGAAGGCGAGATGGGGGATTCTCTCCCGGGTCTTCAGGCAAGGCTGATGAGCCAGGCACTCAGAAAGCTTTCTGCTGCTATATCGAAATCACTGACAACTGTCATATTTATAAATCAAATTAGAATGAAGATAGGCGTGATGTTTGGAAATCCTGAGACTACTACCGGCGGAACTGCTTTAAAATTCTACTCCTCTATCAGACTTGATATAAGGAGGATAGAAAACATAAAGGAAAATCAGGAAACAGTTGGTGGCAGGGTAAGGGTAAAGGTAGTTAAAAACAAGGTGGCTCCTCCTTTTAAACAGGCTGAATTTGATATATATTTTAATGAAGGTATTTCCAGAATTGGAGAGATTGTTGATCTCGGTGTTGAAAGGGGTATCATTGAAAAATCAGGTGCATGGTATAGCTATGGTGGAAATAGAATCGGACAGGGTAGAGAAAATACAAAGGAATATTTAAGGAACAATATTGAAATTGCAAAAGAGATCGAAAAGAAGATTATAGAATCCCATAACTTAAGGAGATAAGCATGGATATAAATGAACTTTTAAGAAAAGCACATTCTTTAGGGACGTCAGATCTCCATATAAAGGCAGGTTCTATGCCTGTATTGAGGATTAATGGTGAACTTAATCCCCTTACTTCAGAGGAAAGGGTAACCCCTGAGGAAGCCCTAAGGATCGCTACTTCTGTTATGACACCAGAACAGATAGAGATATTCAAGAAAAAGAAAGATGCTGATTTCGCATATAGTGTTCCAGGACTCGGAAGATTTAGGTGTAATGTATTTGTTCAAAGAGGGGCTGTCGGGATTGTTTTCAGGTTCATACCCACAAAGATTCCTTCTTTTGAAGAATTAAACCTTCCTGAAATTATAAAAACGATAGCTTTGGAAGAAAGAGGACTTGTCCTTGTTACAGGAACAACGAGCAGTGGAAAAACAACTACCCTTGCTGCAATGGTGGATTTGATAAATGAAAGTAAAACTAAGCATATTATGACAATAGAAGACCCGATAGAATATGCACACAGAGACAAAAGAAGCATCGTCAATCAGAGGGAAGTAGGATCAGATACCGAGTCTTTCAGCAAGGCACTTAGACAAGCACTCAGACAGGACCCAGATGTAATCCTTGTAGGTGAGATGCGTGACTTTGAGACAATCCAGACAGTTCTTATAGCCGCAGAAACAGGACATCTTGTATTGAGCACCCTTCATACAATTGATGCTACAGAGACTATTAACAGAGTTATTGCTGTATTCCCTCCGTATCAACACAAACAGGTAAGGATACAGCTTGCATCTGTATTGAAAGGAATTATATCCCTCAGATTATTACAGAGAGCAGACGGGAAAGGAAGGGTTCCTGCTGTCGAGGTCCTCGTGGCAACAGAGACTGTAAAAGATTGTATTCTCAACCCTGACAAAACAAAATTGATACCTGAGGTAATCGCTCAGGGAGCAATACACTATGGAATGCAGACCTTTGATCAGTCTCTCTTTAATCTTTATAAATCTGAACTTATTACCTATGAAGATGCACTCAGAACAGCTTCAAATCCTGATGACTTCGCTCTCAGGGCAAAAGGTATCCAGGCAGCCAGTGACCTTACATTCCAGGATGAATCTCAACCAGTACCAGAAGAAAAGCCAAAAATCGGAAAGTTCAGAAGATAGGGCTAGGAAGTATGCTCTGAAGCTTCTTAGTTACAGAGGCAGAAGTGTAAAGGAGCTACAGGAGAGACTGAGAATAAAAGGGTTTTCTGATCATGAGATTTCCTCAGTAATAAACTATCTTCAGCACATAAACCTCATAAATGATAGGTTATTAGCAGAGGAACTGAGAACAAAATTAATAAAGGCAAAACTACTAAGCCAGAAGAGTGCAAAAAAAATTATGAATATGAGAGGTATCCCGAAAGAAATTATTGACAACATACTAACCTTTGATGAAACAGAAGATAGAGAAAATGCAAAAAAACTTATACAAAAAAAGGTGATTTCTCTCAAAAATTATCCTGTAGAAAAAATAAAGAAAAAACTCCATGACCTTCTTTTGAGGAAGGGCTATTCTTATGAGACAATAAATGTTGTATTAAAAGAAATAAATCTAAAGGAGGAATGAATATGAAGAAATTTATCTCATTCGTTCTAATTTTTTCATTAATTTTTGTAGCATGTTGTACGAGAGCAATAAGGTACTCAGAAGAAGAGATAAAGGATTTTCCATTTGAGATTCAGGAGCATATAAGGAAAGGGGAAGTTACTCTTGGTATGACACAATCTCAGGTCAGATATGCATGGGGTGCCCCTGATTCAGTAATAGTTCTTGCGCCCACTGATGACGGTAAAAACAGGGAAGAATGGGTTTATGGTAAATATGCAGGCATTTTTAAAACGAGAGTCATTTTTACAGATGGAAAAATAACAGAGATGATATCGAATGATCCCGGGATAAAATAGATTTATGAGAAGTAAAGAAATAAGAGAAGCCTTTCTTGATTATTTTCGTGAAAAGGGGCATTCAATTGTCCCAAGCTCAACACTAATTCCAAGACAGGATCCTACTCTTCTCTTTGTAAATGCAGGAATGGTTCAGTTTAAAACATTCTTTTTAGGTCTGGAAAAAAGTCCTTATAACTGCGCAGCCTCATGCCAGAAATGTTTAAGGGCTGGTGGAAAACATAGTGACCTTGAGAATGTAGGACATACAGCAAGGCACCATACATTCTTCGAGATGTTAGGGAATTTTTCCTTTGGTGATTATTTCAAAAAAGAGGCTATTATCTACTCATGGGAACTTCTAACTGAGAAGTTTAAACTATCTAAGGATAAATTGTGGGTCTCAATCTATCAGGAAGATGATGAATCAGCCAAACTTTGGTCTGAACTGGTAGGGATGCCTGATGAAAGAATAGTTAGACTCGGAGCTAATGATAATTTCTGGCAGATGGCAGATACAGGACCTTGTGGACCTTGTTCAGAGATAATAATAGATCAAGGTAGCCACATTGGATGCTGTAGAGCAGAATGTTCTGTTGGATGTGACTGCGACAGATTTCTTGAGCTCTGGAATCTTGTTTTTATGCAGTATAATCGTGATGCATCAGGTGAGCTTACACCTCTGCCAAAGCCAAGTATTGATACCGGAATGGGTCTTGAGAGAATTTCTGCTGTTCTTCAAGGGAAACTAAATAATTTTGATACAGACATCTTCAGTCCAATATTACAGTCAATAGAATCACATTCTAATATGTCTTATGGGGAAAATAATGAGATAGATACCTCAATGAGAGTAATCGCAGATCATATAAGGGGAATTGTTTTTCTCATCTCTGAAGGGCTTATGCCATCAAATGAAGGAAGAGGCTATGTATTAAGGAGGATCATTCGCAGGGCATCAAGACATTCAAGACTTTTAAACATACATGAACCTTTTCTTTTTAAACTGATTGATTCTGTAATAATTGCTATGGGAGAAACCTACCCTGAGATAATAGATGAACGTGAAAGAACAGAAAAAATTCTCAGGATCGAGGAAGAGAGATTTGCAAGGACAGTTGAGATTGGAATTGCAATATTTGATGAAATTCTTTCTAATGTTAAAAAAGAAGGAAAGACTGTAATTCCTGGAGAAGAAATCTTTAGACTATATGACACATTTGGTTTTCCTTTTGATCTGGCTAAGGATATTGCGATGGATGCTGGATTAAAAATTGATGAAGAAGGTTTTCACAAGGAGATGGAGATACAGAGAGAAAGGGCAAGGGCATCATGGATTGGGGAAGAAGAAGCTGTTTCATCAATCTATAGGGAATTGTTCTCAGAAATAGGGGAGACAGAATTCATTGGATATGAAACCTTAGAATCTGAATCAATTGTTAGGGGCATCTTAAAAGACAGCAAGTTAATAAAAGAGGCTATTGAGGATGAAGAGGTCGAGATATTTCTTGATAAAACACCTTTCTATGGTGAGTCAGGTGGTCAGGTCGGTGATATAGGTACGATTACAGGTAATAATTTCAAAGCAATAGTACTTGATACAAAAAAACCTATTGAAGGATTCTATTCTCATATTACCAGAATTAAAAAGGGCAAGTTAAGAGTATGGGATAAAGTAAGGTGCTCGGTTAATGTTGAAAAGAGAAAAGCTACGATGAGAAACCACACTGCAACACATCTACTTCACACAGCTTTAAGAACAATCCTCGGAGACCATCTGAAACAGGCTGGTTCTCTTGTCTCACCTGAGAAACTCCGTTTTGATTTTACTCACTTTTCTGCGCTTGATGAAAAAGAGATTCAGGCAGTTGAAAATATTGTAAATGATAAGATATTAGAGAATATACCTGTTCAGACCTCAGTTATGGATATCAAGACAGCAATTGAGTCAGGGGCTATTGCACTCTTTGGTGAAAAATATGGCAAGACTGTGCGTGTTGTAAGCATTCCTAATTACTCTTCTGAACTCTGTGGAGGGACGCATTGCAATGCAACAGGTGATATAGGGTTATTTGTTATCATTTCAGAAAGTAGTGTTGCTTCAGGAATCAGAAGAATAGAGGGTCTGACTGGAAATATTGCTTTACTTTATTTGAAACAGAAGAAATCTGAGCTTGATTCTCTCAAGTCTCTACTGAAAACGGAAAAGCCGTTAGAGAAGATAGAAAAACTTCTTAACGACATTAAATATCTTGAAAAAGAAGTTCAAAAACTGAAAACGTGCTCAAAGGATATAATATCAGAAGCATTAAAAGAGGTAAAAGAACTTAAAGGTGTAAAGGTTGTAAAGCTCCGACATGATGGTCTGAATCAGGAAGAATTGCGCCACTTAGCTGATAATATAAAAGGCCGTCTTGGTTCAGGGATTGTTCTTGTTTCATCGGTATCTGATGCTAAAGCTGCTATTGTTTGCATGGTAACAAAAGACCTTAAGGATAAATACCATGCAGGAGAAATAATTAAAAAAATAACGAAAATTGCAGGTGGAAGTGGAGGGGGAAAGGCTGACATGGCTCAAGGCGGAACAAAAGAGATAGGAAAACTTGAGCGTGCAATCGAATCTATATACGATATAGTTAAAAAATAAGGAGGAGGTGTATATGAAATTATTTGATATAGTTAGGAAGGCACTTTTTGCAGGTTTAGGCGCCCAGGAAAAAGTTAAAGAACTGATTGATGAACTTGTAAAAAAAGGCGAGCTCAACAAATCCCAAGGAGCAAAAATTATAAAGGCATGGACAGAAAAAGCCAGCAAAAAGAGAGAAGATATCAACAAAACTATGTCTGAAATTATTGGAAAGACTATTGGAAAGATGA
>JACAEY010000050.1 GCA_013388605.1 Nitrospirota bacterium
ACCTTATTCGTATCGTTTCCAAATACATCTATCACCTTGACCATAATCTGATACTCTCCCGCATTCTCATATTCATGCTTTGCTTCATAGTCCACCCTCGGGTTCTTCTTCACCCTAAAGCTCTGCCATTGATTGTGAAAGGTATCGCCTTTATAGTCCCAGTCTATTGCCCAGTAATCTATGAGTTCTCTTGAATCTCTAACTTTACTTGCTATCTCTGCAAGTTCTGCGGTTGGTGCAAGTTGAAAGTCGGTAATCTTCAATAGAACTTCTTTCCCTTTTGTTTTTACATCTATTTCAAGATATGCTACCTCCGGAAATTTCACATACTTTGATAATTCTTTCTCAACAACCTCCTCCCTTATTTTCAATAACTGCAAATCAAAGCCCACAAGTGAAGATTTAATTTCATTCACAGAAGGAATCTGAACAAGTTTTAAATCAACGCCATTCTTCTTTGCCAGTGTTTTTGCCAGTTCATTTACTTCATAACCCCATTCCCAGCCCAGAACATCTGCCTTATTAAAGTTATTAGCTCTGCATTCAATTACCACCCTTTCCACCTCTTCCATTGTTACAGGGGCATTCAAAGGACCAACATGGACTGCTCTATTCTCTTTTCTGCCGTGCAAATATCTAAATCCTGTTAAAGGTTGAGCCTGATATAGTTTAAGCATAAAGGCAAGATATTCGTCTTGCCTTTCTTGCCAGTAAACTGTTTCGTAGTTTCCTATATTCCAGAGCTCAAATGGTCTTGCTGGCTTACCGTATTTATTATCTGGCATAGCTAATTCCCCCTGATATGCTCTTTGTGTGATTCATTCAAAAATTCTTCAAGACCTATTTCAAACTTATCTCTAAAAGCCATATTTGCATTCTCTTTATATTCAGGAAACTCGTCACCATATAATTTTAACAGACTGGCAACACAAAATTTACAGCCCCCGTCGGCTTCAAGGATTATTTTAATTACTTTTTCGGCTTCAAGTTTTTTCATTCCCCGTTAACTCCTTTTCTTTTATCCCAAATTTTTGGAAAATAAAATCCTTAACCTTTGTAGCAATTTCAAAACATTCTTTAGCCTCTTCAACAGAAGGTATGTAGAACTCCTCTGGGTATCTAACTTCAACTGCATAATCTGTAAGGCTTCCAACATTTAATCCTTTGAACTCATTATCCTGTTCGGAACATAACCTTATAAGACCTTCAAGGTCGTGCGTCTTTCCAAAATCTATGTTTTTTGAAACAAGGTATGCTTTTAGCAGTTTCTCTACAACTTGTTGACAATGGAAGCAAACAGGACCAGTAGAGATTTCATTTTCAGGGAAGGTTAATTCATGCTTTGCAATAGTAAAATCTTCCATTGCCTTTATTATCCAGTTTTTTACTTGCTCATTAATCATATTTTAATTCCTTCCTTTAAAGCATATCTTGTAACACAACCTATTCTATCCCTTTTAATTTCAGCCTCTTTTTCAGAGTTTATTATTATATCCGCAAAAATATGCAATTCTGCTAGCGCTTTTCTAATTGCGCTTGCAATCTGCATTTTCTCTTTAACAATAAATGTCTTTTCAGTTATTATTAAAAAGTCATAATCACTTTTCTTTGTGAAATCCCCCCTTGCTCTTGAACCAAAAAGAATAACTTCTTTTACAGAAACACCCATCCCACGAAGGCATTTTAGAATCTCTTCCTTTATCTTTGCAATCTCATCATTCGTGGAGCTCATTTTTCATCCTCCATTAAATCCTTTGAGTTATGAATATCCAATAATCTTTTTCTTGTCACCTGAATGGCAAATTTGGATAAATCACTACCTATCCACCGCCTGCCAAGTTTCTCTGCTACTGCCAAGGTTGTGCCTGAGCCGCAGAAGAAGTCAGCGACAATGTCGCCTGGGTTAGATGAAGCGAGAATGATGCGTTTTAAGAGGGCTTCGGGCTTTTGGGTATCAAAAGCGAGCCTTTCTTCTGCAACTGAACCGATTGGCTTTACATCTGTCCAAATATCACTAAGTCTATGCCCGGTTACTTCATCTAAATATCTTTTTACTTGTGGCATTCCTGTACTAGAAAAAACTATTAATCCTCTTTTTAATCCTTCGTCTATCTTGTCTTGCGACCAAATCCAATGTTTCCCTGGTGGTGGTATTAATACTTTGTCACGAAATCTTCTCGGTTCACCTTGTCCCTTTTGAGTAAAATCATGCAATCTGTATCTTCTTCCTGTTTCGGGTTCGACAAATCTATACATTTTTTCTAAATATTCTTCTTTATGTGGCATCCTACTTTCATTGAATATTACCTTCGAACCTTTGCTATACCACATGATGACGTCGTGAACATTGCCAAAACCTAAAGTTTGAGCTTTAGGAGTAGATAACTTTTGCCACACAATCTCATTCCTAAAATTCTCATATCCAAAAATCTCATCCATCATCACCTTAACATAATGTCCAACATGCCAGTCAAGATGTACATAGATAGAACCATTTTCAGCTAATAGTTCCCTCATCAAAACTAATCGTTCATACATATACTTGAGATAAGAAGCGATTCCACCACTCCAGGTATCTTTATATGCCCGCTCTTCTATGATAGAAGGTTCTTTTTCTATTTGCTCATCTCCAATTTTTGTTCTCACTGTAAAATCCGCACCTGTGAAAAACGGCGGGTCAATATAGATGAGATTTATCTTTCCAGCCCAGCCCTGCTTTATTAGAGAAGACATCACAAGTTTGTTATCACCCCAGATAAGCAGGTTCTTCCAGTCCTTTGGATAATCCTTTGGCCACTGATTTTCGGGATACAAAAACTGTTGTTCTCCGCCTTTAATTCTCGGCTTATTCACAGTCTCAACGGTCTGGAATGGGAGATTCGGCTTTTCAATAGGTATCTTTTCTCCCAAGTCTAATTTATCATATTTTTGATGCCAAAGCAGTTCTACATATTTTTTATTTTCTGCCAATTTTATCCCCCCTTTTGGAGAAAGACGCCACGGACAGGGACAAGCCCTGTTCCTACAATTTTATAATTTTGATTTCGTAGGAACAACACTTGAAATGATTTCTGGGCAACCTCTCGGAAAAATTCACTTTTTTTCTTGAAAGACTCCA
>JACAEY010000006.1 GCA_013388605.1 Nitrospirota bacterium
GGACCAAATGTTCCTGCCCAGAAATCCATGACCTGCCATCCACCACGTAGAAATATGCAGATATGACTACTCAAGAACCATAAAACACCTAATGCTATAGCAGCCTTTTCTCTATTCATACCTATCTCGTCTTGGAGGAACGCAATCATCGGTTGTGCCATTGCAACAATAGAAGTAATGGCTGCTAAAAAGAGAAGTCCAAACCAGAGAAAACCAAGTATATTACCTCCGGGAAGGAAACCAAAGATAGCAGGCATTGAGGTAAAGCCAAGGCAGAAGGAACCCTGGGACGCTATTACTTGTGCAGAGGCAACACCAAAGAATGCAGCAGCAGCTGGGATAGCAATAGAGCCACCCATGATAACCTCTGCTACCTCATTTGCAGAGGTTGTTGCAAGTCCTGAAAGAACAACATCATCGTCTTCACGAAGATAGGATGCATAGCACTGAATAGCTCCCATTCCCAGACTGAGGGTGAAGAATACCTGGCCCGCAGCCTCAAGCCATGTCTGGACATCAAAGAGGACAAATACCTCTTTGCCATTACGCTCAATATACCATTTTGGTTCCCATAGAAAAGCAAATCCATTTATAGACCCATAGTGTTCAGAAACTGGATGTCCCAATGTGAAGACCCGTATAACTAATATCACTCCTAATATAAAAAGTATAGGCATAGCAATCTTGGCAAGGACTTCTATGCCCCTTGATACACCTTTTATGAGAATCCATACACTCAATATCAAGGTAAAGATAAAAATAATATATGTAAAAGTCTTGATCTGAATAAACTCTCCATTTACCTTCCCTGAATAAGCAATACGAAATGACTCAAAGGGTTGAAGAATAGTATCAGAAATCTCTTTTGGACCCATTCCGGGCTTAAGAATAGACTGGTCAACTTTTGGTAAGAAATCAAAAAGACTATAAATACTATATCCAAGAGTCCAGCTACCAATATAAGTATAATAAATAACAATAACAGTTGGGATAAAGATTCCAAGTACACCAATATATTTTGCAAGAGGGTTTCTCCACATAGACTGGAATATACCGGGTGTTGTTCCATGTCCCCTCATGCCCCCGTATCTACCCTGTGCCCATTCAAGCCACATAAGAGGAATTGCCATTAAAATTAAGGAGAGAAAGTATGGGATCATGAATGCACCCCCACCGTTTCCTGCTGCTTTGCCTGGAAATCTTAAAAAATTTCCGAGACCGATGGCATTTCCTGCCATCGCTAAGATAAGACCAATCTTACTTCCCCAGTGTTCACGCCCTTTTTTGTTTTCCATAATTTAACAAAATTTCTAAAAACTCTTTGATATTCCTGTCTATATCTCCTTTGAGTATTGCTGATGCAATAGCAATAGCATCAACTCCTGTAGTAAGAACTGACATTATATTTTCAAGATTTATCCCTCCTATTGCAACTACAGGTATTTTTACCCTTTTTTTAACGTCTTTAAGTATTTCAGTTCCTTTTGGTTCTCCAGCATCTTTTGTCGTTGTCTTGAATACAGGTCCAAAACCGATGTAATCAGCCCCTTCTTTTTCTGCATTAATAGCCTGCTCAAGGTTATGTGTTGAGATGCCGATTATCTTCTTTTTACCCATTATCTTTCGTGCCTCTTTTATTGGTAGATCATTCTGACCGAGATGAACTCCGTCTGCATTTGTACAAAAGGCAATATCTACATAATCATTTACTATAAATACACCGTTAAAGTCTTTTGTAAGTTTTCTTAATCTTAATGCCTCTTCATAAATCTCACGCCTTGTTCTGAATTTATCACGATATTGAATCCATCTGAAACCACCTTTGAGAACCTTTCTCGTCATATCTTCAAAGGAAAGGTCAGATAACAATGGGTCAGTTATAAAACATAATCTGCCAAGATACATATAGTAAGTTATATTAAAAAATAACTCTTACCAAAAAAGAATCTATTTAATGCAGATTTTGCGAAATAAATTATTTATCTTTTCCTGAGTTTTTTGAAAGAGATAAAGAAAGCCCATTTTGACTTGAGCTATTCATTTTTTCTAAGAAGGTTGTGTCAAACTCCCCTTTTATAAAATCAGGGTGATTAAGGACCTTTTTATAGAAGGGAATAGTCGTTCTGACCCCTTCTATAATAAATTCATCGAGGGAACGCCTCATCCTTACAATGGCCTCCCCCCTATCTTTTCCATGGACGATTAGTTTTGCAATAAGGGAATCATAATGGGGAGGGATTATATAACCTGTATAAATAGCTGTATCTACCCTGACACCAGGTCCACCCGGAATAGACAGAAAGTTAATCTTCCCTGGAGAAGGTATAAACCTTTCAGGGTCTTCTGCATTTATTCTGCATTCGATGGCATGTCCTGACTGTTTTATTTGAGACTGTTTGTACTCAAGCGGAAATCCAGCAGCAAGTTTAATCTGTTCTTTTACAATATCAATACCTGTAACTACTTCGGTAACAGGGTGTTCGACCTGAATCCTTGTATTAATTTCCATGAAATAGATACTGCTATCATGGTTTACGATAAATTCTACAGTGCCTATGTTTCTGTACCTTATGGCACGAGCAGCCTTCACACTAAGGTCTCCTATCTTTTTTCTGAATTTCTCTGAGGTTGAAAAAGGTGAAGGAGATTCTTCAATAAGTTTTTGGTGTCTCCTCTGGATTGAGCAATCTCTTTCATTAAGATGAATTATATTCCCTTTATTATCTGCCATAATCTGGACCTCAATATGCCTTGCATCTGGAATATATTTTTCTATATAAAGTTCGCTGTTTCCAAAGGCTGTTAAGGCTTCTCTTTGTGCAAGATAGAATGACTGCTCAAGATCCTTTTCCTCTCTTACTATTCTCATACCACGCCCACCTCCACCTGCTGAGGCCTTGATTACGATTGGAAACCCTATCTTTCTTGCCGTCTTCATGGCTATCTCTTCTGTTGCAACAGGTCCGTCACTTCCTGGTACCACTGGAATGCCTTTCCTTTTCATAATCTGTCTTGCCTTTGCCTTGTCACCGCCAAGCCTTATATTTTCAGGAGAAGGTCCTATGAATGTTAGTCCTGAGGTAATACATGCTTCAGCAAAATGGTAATTTTCAGAAAGAAAACCGTAACCTGGATGTATTGCATCTGAATCTGTTATCTCTGCGGTGCTGAGTATAGCAGGGATATTTAAATAACTATGATCAGGATTTGCAGGCCCTATGCATACTGACTCATCTGCTAATTTTACATGAAGAGAATCTTTCTCAACATCAGAATATACTGCAACAGTCTTTATCCCTAACTCTTTACAAGAACGTATGATCCTTACAGCAATCTCGCCACGACTTGCTATAAGAACTTTTTTAAATAACTTCATATTAATCAGCATAGAGAAAAGAGCGTAGAGCAAAGAGGTTATAAAGCTTGTAACGGATTTTTCTACTTAAATTTTTCTTCTTTTTTTGCTTAGCCATTAGCAATTTGCTCATGTCGGTTCAATTAGAAAAAGTGGCTCACCATATTCTACAGGTTGACCATTTTCTACGAGTATCTTTATAACAATTCCATCAATCTCGCTCTCAATCTCATTCATAAGCTTCATCGCCTCAATTATGCATAAGACCTGACCTTTTTTAACTTTAGAGCCGACCTCTACAAAAGGCTCAGCCTCAGGAGAAGGCGCTCTATAGAAAGTGCCTACTATGGGAGAGGTTACTGTAATGACTCTTGTTTCTTCTTCTGTTTTTCCTAAAACTTTCTCCTGAATGGTTGAAAATTTCTGAGAAGGTATCTCTATAGGGGATATGAACTTTTCTCTTTTGATTTTGACTTTTATACCATCTTTTTCTAAAGAGAATTCTGTAATATCTGTATCCTTGAGATATCCAATCAGCTCCTTTAAATCCTCAAGTTCCATTATTTTACCCTTTCAATATATTCTGATATCCTTGTATCAACTTTTATAATGTCTCCCTCATTTATATGAAATGGTACCTTAACAATTGCTCCTGTTTCCAACATAGCAGGTTTATTCCCAGATGATGCAGTATCACCTTTAAACCCTGCAGGGTCTGTTTTTATTACAGTTAACTCGACAAATGTTGGAAGCTCTACACTCAGTGGAGTATCTTTCCAGTAAAGAATTCCTACTACCATATTTTCAATAAGGAATTTCTTTGCTTCACCAAGGTGTTCAATACTAAGAGGTATTTGTTCAAATGTCTCTTCATCCATAAAATAATAAGTGTCATCCTGTTTATAAAGATATCGCATCTTCTTTTCTTCAAGATGGGGTGTTTCTAATTTTTCACCAGACCTGAAAGTCTCTTCAAGGACGCTTCCTGTTCTGAGGCTCTTCAACTTTGTCCTGACAATAGCTCCACCCCTTCCCATCTTAACATGCTGGAAGTCAATTATCTCACATGGCTCACCTTTGAATTCAACTTTTAGTCCTTTTCTAAAATCGCTTGTAGAAACCATTCATGCTCCTAACAAAATTTTAAATTTCAATACTCTACCACATCTTTATACAAAATTGTATTCTACTTTTTATAGAACTATTATACTATCTCAAGCTCCTTTGGAAGTGATGTAAGTACCTCTGCACCATCGGACCTTACCAATACCATATCCTCTATTCTGACCCCACCAATTTCTGCCAAATAAATACCCGGCTCTATTGTAAAGACCATATTTTCTTTGATAACCTTGTTTATATTCCGTGTTATGCGTGGTAGTTCATGCACCTGTAGACCTATTCCGTGTCCAGTTCCATGTCCAAAGAATTTACCATAATCAGCCTTTTTGATAACTTCCCTTGCATATCTGTCAACCTCAGAGGATTTTACCTTTGGGTAAATGTGATCAATAGACTCCTTGTTCGCTTTTAAAACAAGGTAGTAGATTTCTCTCTTTTTGCTAAGATCTTTGCCTCTAATGAGTAGGGTCCTTGTCATATCCGAAAAATAACCTCCTGCCTCTCCGCCCCAGTCTATTATTACTAAGTCACCTTTATCCAGTTTCTTTTCGGTTGGTCTTGCATGAGGCATTGCAGAGTTTAAACCTGATGCAACAATTACTTCAAATGGGATACGCATACAACCTCTCTTCTTTAATCTTTCTTCAAGTTTGCGAGAGATAGCAATTTCTTTCGTTCCTTCTCTGATAAATGGCTTTACATCTATAAAAGCTGTTTCAGCACGCCTAACAGCCTCTTTTATTAAATTTATCTCGTCAATATCCTTCATTTCTCTAAACCTTTCTATTAAACCCTTATAACCTCTTAGATTTATTTTTTCAGACAATCTTCTATAAAATTCATATGAGACTGAGAATTCGAAACCGAGTATCTTAATTCCTAATTTATGTGAGATATTCTTAACAGCTTTAACCATCCCGCCTCTTGCGATATGTATATCCCACCCGTGTATCTCTTTTTCCGCCTGTTCCTGATATCTGAAGTCTGTCAAAAATATGTTATCCTTTTCTGTAATCAGTAAAAGTGCTGATGAACCTTTAAAACCAGTAAGATATCGGATATTATGAATTTCACTAACAAGAAAAGCGTCAATTGTTTTTCTCTTCAGAGACTCTTTGAATAAAATTAGTCGTGAGAAATAATTAATACTTGGTATATTATTCATGAGTTAATAAACTCCAAAATAAAATAACCAATTAATCATTAATAATCAAATTTCAACAAATGAAATAGACTTAAATGTTGAATATTTTGGCATAGAATTTGGTTATTATTGCTTAGAAAGGATATTTTTTACAGCCCTGAGGGCAAGGAGATAACTATCAGGACCAAAGCCGCTTATCTGACCCACAGCAATATCAGCCACAAAAGACCTTTTCCTGAATTCCTCCCTACTGTAAATATTTGAGAGGTGAACCTCTATCGTGGGTTTACCCACAGATAAAATAGCATCCCTAATTGCTATGCTTGTATGGGTATAAGCTGCAGGATTTATTATGAGACCATCATACTCGCCTTTTTGAATAGTTTCTACTATTTCACCCTCACTGTTAAACTGGAGAATCCTGACATTAATGTTTAGTTCTAAGGCAAGTTTGGAAATATCCCTATTTATGTCTTTAAGGGACTTTTTTCCATAGATTCCTGTCTCTCTTTTTCCAAGGAGATTAAGGTTAGGACCGTGTATAACTAAGACCTTCATTTCTGAACCGTGAGCATTCAAGAAGTGCTGAAGAATTCATTACGCCTCTTTTTGATTCCATTGAGAAGACTACTAAGTCTTGAGATTAAGTCATCTTCACATTTACCTAAGAATTTAAGCAGTGCCTTGAGTTCCTCAACTCGCTGTAAAACACGACTATTATCAGGCTCAAAAGATAAAATTTTCTTGTAGGTATCAAGTGCTTCCAGATACCTCCCCTGAGCTATAAAAGTATCTGCATCTGCAATTTTCATATGGGGTTCATCTGGTGTTTTTACCTCAACAGGTATCTTTATCTCTAATGGTTCTACCCCTGGTGGGAGCTCCTCTGTCTCTTCTATTTTCAGGGCTGGAGTAAGGCTTTCTTCAAGAGAAGCGAGGGTCTTTGCGGCTATTTCGTCTATTGGATTCAATCTCAATACTATTTTAAATTCTTCTATAGCCTTATTTTTCTTATCAAGATTTTCATAAATCTCAGCAAGTTTCTTGTGAGCATATAAATTGTCGGGTATAACACTGACAACTTTTTTGAACTCCTCACTTGCCTCGTTTAACATCCCTTTTTCAAGGTATATCTTACCAAGTGATACCCTCGCACTCATATAATGAGGATGCCTTTCAAGCCCCTTTAAAAGAACCTCCATAGCTTCCTCTATCTTTCCAGCTTTTTTATATTCTTCAGCAAGAGGGACAAAAAGCTTAGAATTTGGGTCTCTTTCTATTTTTTCTTTTAACCTATCTATATCATTTAATGCCATATTTGATATGGTGAATATTCATCAAAAAGTTATAAAAAGTCAAGCCTTAAGTTCGACAAATCTGTTTAATATCTTATCCGCTACAGCTTCTTTACTCATAAGCGGAAGTCTTGTTTCTTTTTTTCTATCTATGATAATAACCTTGTTTGTGTCAACTTCAAAGCCTGATCCACTTTCTGTAACATCATTGAATACAACCATATCCAAATTCTTTTCTCTTAATTTTCTCTTTGCCCTCTCTATTTTATTGCCTGTTTCTGCTGAAAAACCAATAATAAACGGCTTTGTTCTTCTTCTCCCTATCTCTTTAAGAATGTCAGGTGTTTGACGCAGTCTCAATTGCATTTCACCAAATTTCTCAATCTTTTTCTTGGAAATTTTCTCAGGCATAAAGTCAGAAACTGCTGCTGACATTATGAGAACAGTTGAAGAGTTAAGTTCCTGATTTATAGCACTGAACATCTCCTCTGTTGTCTCAACAGGAATAAACTTAACCCCTTTTGGCTGGCATAAGGCAGAAGGCCCACTTATGAGAACGACTTCCGCACCCCTTCTGAGTGCGGCCGTTGCTATTGCATACCCCATCTTTCCTGATGACCTGTTAGATATAAATCTTATAGGATCGAGATATTCTCGGGTGGGTCCAGCAGTCACAATAATTTTTTCTCCTGCAAGGTCTTTCTCGCAAAGTGCAGATTTTATAGACTCAATTATATCAGAGATATCCGCCATCCTTCCTATACCTTCTTCACCACATGCAAGAGTCCCTTTTTCAGGTCCTACCTGAATAATACCTCTGGATAACAAATAATTTAAGTTTTCCTGGAGGATAGGGTTTTCATACATCCTCCAGTTCATTGAAGGTGCAATAATTACTACCCCTTTGAATGAGAGAAGACAGGTAGTAAGGAGATTATCAGCGATTCCTTTAGCAAACTTAGATATCGTGTTTGCAGTTGCAGGTGCCACAACCATTACATCAGCTTTTGATGGAAGGGTTATATGAACCATTGGGTCTGTGAATAAATCAGACCAGACCTTATTTTGAGAGGCTATCTCGAAGGCTAAAGGCGTTATGAATTTTTTAGCGGCTTCAGTCATTATTACATTGACTGTTGCTCCTTCGTCCTTGAGCCTCCTTGTTAGTTCAACAGATTTATAAGAGGCTGCTCCGCCGCTCACACCAAGGAGTATAGAGCTATTCCTCAAAACCTTCTTCTCTTTTTTCACTGAAAAGGTCTTCAATCTTTTTATCTACCGCTTCTCTTTCATGTAAATAGACCTTTAGGTCTTTTTCGAGCTCAGTTGTCTGTTCAGGGGCCGCTTCTTTCATTTTCTCTTCAAGAAGTCTTCTATAATCAAACCTTTTTGCTTCTTCTTTTGCTTTTTTTGCATCCTCTCCTGTCAGGAACTCAATAGCATTCATTATGGTTTCTTCAATTGCAATAGTTGTAACCTTTTTTGCCTTTGTCTTGATTTTGGGTTTTGCTCCCAATGAAATGTCTCTTGCCCTCTGTGAGGCAATAGTCACAATTCTGTATTTACCATCAATCTTGTTTCTATCATATTCAATTGGTAGAGATACAATTTCCATTTTTTCCTCCTCTTAAAAAATTAGTTTTAATCCATTCAGGATCGACCCTTTTACTGCTCAGTCTTTTAGAGGTTATTATTGCTGTTAGTTCTTTCAGGGCATCTTTTAGGGCTCTATTTACTATAACATAATCATATTCTCTGTACCTTTTTATTTCCTCTGATGCAACACTCAACCTTTTTTCTATATCTTCTTTTGCATCAGCCTTTCGTTTTTCAAGCCTTTCTTTCAATACCTCAATAGATGGAGGTAGAATAAAAATATATACGCCGCCGCGATATCTTTTTCTAAGCTGGTTTGCTCCCTGTACATCAATATCGAGTATGACGTCAGTCCCTACATTCATAGCCTCTTCAAGTCTTTTCTTTGAAGTTCCGTATAATTCACCATGTATCTCAGCCCATTCAGCAAATTCACCCCTTTCAATCATTTCTATGAATTCTTGTTTGCTAATAAATGTGTAATCTCTATCATTGACCTCTCCCTTACGGGGTTGTCGAGTAGTATATGAGACAGGGTGTTTAAGATTTGGAAGGGACGATGATACTTCTTTATAAAGGGTGGATTTTCCTGCACCAGAAGGTCCAGATACTACAAAGAGAATACCTTTATTCTTCAATTTTCTCTATTTCAGGCGGACTCTCGGTAAACCTCTGGGTAATGGTCTCAGCCTGAAGTGCCGATAGGATAACATGGTCACTATCAGTGACTATTATTGAACGTGTCCGTCTTCCCTCTGTAGCATCGATCAATTTCCCTCTTTTTTTTGCTTCTTCTCTGAGTCTTCGCATTGGCGAAGATCCAGGTGTAACGATTGCTACAACCTTTGATGATGCAACCACATTTCCAAAGCCTATATTTACAAGTACCGGTCTTATATCACCTTTCTTCATATTAAACTCCTTATTGTATGTTTTGAGCCTGTTCTCTCATTTTTTCAATCTCAATCCTCATATCTACTGTAAGGCTTGATATTGTGTAATCGCTTGATTTTGATGCTATTGTATTAACCTCCCTGCTTATTTCTTGAAGCAGAAAATCGAGTTTTTTTCCGATATTATTTCCGGTCTTCAGAGTCTCAATAAAATGCTGAACATGATTCTCTATTCTGCTGACCTCTTCTGAGATGTCAAGCTTCTCTGCCATTATTGCTGCTTCCTGCATTAATCTGACGCTATCTACATCTTTTGATTTAATCAAAAGTGACAATCTTTCAGAAAACTTTTCTTTTTGTCTATCTAAAATATGCAGCGTCAGAGATTTTATTTTATTATTAATTTTGTTCAACAAATCTGCCCTTTGAAGCTGTTCTTCTGTAAGCACTTTCCCTTCTTTGAGCCTCATTTGTTCAAGGTTTGAGATAGCCTCATTGAAGGCTTCAAATAGAGAATCCACTTTGTATTGATGCTTTTCTTCTACGAAAAATTCTCTATATCCCATAAGGGTATCTATAGTTATCATGCCAGGGATAGAGAGTTCTTTCTGTAAATCCTGAAAAATATTATAAATCTTTCTTGCCATTTCTTTATTTATAAATATCTGAACAAAACTATTGTTATCTGTTGTAATACTTATATCAAACTTTCCTCTGTGGAATTTCTCTTTTATAATATTTCTCAAATAGATATCATACTGGCTCAGATAAGGTGGCAATTTTAATGAGATATCAATAAACCTATGGTTCAGAGAGCGTATTTCTACCCTGAAGCCATTTTTTTCAGCACAGCCAAAGCCAGTCATACTCTGAACCATAATGATATAAACTATAAAACAGTCATATGATTTAGTCAAATCAATGAATCTTCAGGCTTTCTTTAATATTCTATATTTAATTAAACACGAATTACGCAAGGCTCACTATAAAACCTCTGTAGCCGCAGGCTTTAGCCTGCGTTTTAAATCGCATAAAAGTGATTTAAAAGTTGTATAAATCCACGCAACCTAAAGGTTGCGGCTAACCCTTGCGTAATACGGGTGAAACAATATAATAGCTCA
>JACAEY010000056.1 GCA_013388605.1 Nitrospirota bacterium
TCAGGAAGGGCGAAAGTAAATCAAGAAACCCTTGATTTTATCAAAAGTGCACTTTATGGAGTTGTGAATGAAACTGGCGGAACTGGATGGGCAGCAAAATCACAGTTTATAAGTATCGGTGGCAAGACAGGAACAGCTCAGGTCGTGGGAATGAGATACGGCTCAAGATATCTTCCAGCTAAACTCAGAGACCATGCATGGTTTGTTGCAATAGCACCTATCGAAAAACCTGAGATATCTCTATCAGTGTTTGTTGAACATGGTGGTCATGGAGGAAGCGCTGCGGCTCCGATTGCAAAGAGGGCAATAGAAGGATACTTTAAAAATTCGAAATTCAAAACTCAAAATTCAAAATGATACATATAGACCGCAGATTGATTAAGAACTTTGACTGGGTAACTCTTTCAATTGTTATAGTTATAGTATTTATTGGAATTTTGACTATATATAGTGCAACACGACCTGTTTTAGAAGAAGATGGGTACAGTTTCTATATTAGACAAGCTATTTGGCTTATATTCGGCATAGCAGGGTTATTTCTTATGGTAAGTTTTGACTATATTAGACTTAGCAGGCTTTCTATTTATCTTTATATAATTGGATTTATCTCTTTAATTTCAGTCTTTATTTTTGGTAGAGAAGGTATGGGAGCCCAGAGATGGATTAGCCTCGGACCACTTTCCTTTCAGCCCTCTGAGTTTTTTAAACTCTTTTATGTCATAATGCTTTCCCATCAATTAAGTAGTGCAAACGGTGCCTTAAGAACAATCCACTTTTTCCGTCTTTTCTTTTTAGTCGTATTTATCCCATTCGTTCTTCTTTTAAAACAACCTGATCTCGGAACAGCCTTAATAATCTTGACAATCTTCCTTTCCTTGACGCTCGCTCGTGGAATTCAGAGAAAGATTTTAATACTTTTTATAATCATTGGAATAATATCACTACCATTCATTGGTACCATATTCTGGGAGGGGCTAAAGGACTATCAAAAGAACAGGATTATCGCTTTTATGGAGCCAGGAGTAGATCCTACAGGAATAGGTTACCACATTAATCAATCTAAAATTACTGTCGGGTCAGGTAAGCTTTTTGGGAAAGGATACCTAAAAGGAACACAGGGACCCTTCAGATTTCTTCCAGAAAAACATACTGATTTTATATTTGCTGTGTTTTCTGAAGAATGGGGATTTCTTGGAAGTATCTCTCTTCTATCTTTATATATGTTAATAATATTAAGAGGGCTGAAAACCGCCATTGATGCAAGAGATGACTTCGGGAGATACCTTGCTCTGGGTATTACATTTATGTTTTTGATATATTGTATAGTCAATATTGGGATGACACTCGGTATAATGCCCGTTGTTGGCATCCCTTTACCATTTATGAGTTATGGTGGAACTGCTCTACTTTCAAACCTAATATCCCTTGGTATACTGATAAATATCAGAACAAGAAGGTTTGAACTCTTCCACTGATGTCATTAATTCTGTTATAATTTCTACTAATTCACTGACCTATTTTCAATATTTACTGTTTTTAATTGGCGGTGTAGCTCAGTTGGTAAGAGCATGCGGCTCATATCCGCAGTGTCCGGGGTTCAAATCCCTGCACCGCCACCTAATTCAACCACTAAATATCCATAAATTTAAGAACTATATAATTCGTGACCTGTGCCTGTTGTCCGTGACCGAAAAAACAATTAAATGTAGATTTTCGGACAAAGCCTAAATTTTTTGTTTCCCTAAAATAGTTTTGGAGTGAAATAATTCGTTTACTTTAAAAGATAAGGTTTATTAGATATAATAACTTTCATAAAGATATCTATGTCTATGGGTAATATTATTAATATAGCAAAAAAGGTTCTTAAGACTGAGGCAGAGGCAGTTAATTCCCTAATAGAAAAACTCGGAAGTAATTTTGAGAATGCTGTTGAGATTATTTATCAATGTAGAGGACGTGTTGTCGTGACAGGGATGGGCAAATCTGGTATTGTGGGCAAGAAGATTGCTGCTACATTAGCCTCAACTGGAACACCAGCCTTCTTCCTACACCCTGCTGAGGCAACTCATGGTGACTTAGGTATGGTAACATCTGATGATATCATTATTGCCATATCAAACAGTGGTGAGACAGAGGAAATAATAGATTTAATACCCTTTTTAAAAAGGTTTAATGTAAAACTTATCTCTATAACTGGCAATCCTGAATCAAGTCTCTCAAAGTCAGCAGATCTTGCTCTCGATGTCTCAGTGAAAGAAGAGGCATGCCCTTTTGGTATTGTCCCTACTGCTTCTACTACAGCAACTATGGCTATGGGTGATGCCATTGCAGTAGCCTTACTGATGAAAAGAGGATTAAAAGAGCAGGATTTTGCCTTTTTTCATCCAGGAGGAAGAATTGGAAAAAAGCTTTTTGTTAGGGTAAAAGACCTTATGCATACAGGTGATGAAATACCATCGGTCAGTATGAGAACACCTATGTCAAAGACCGTGGTTGAGATGTCTTCAAAAAGGCTTGGTCATACCGTTGTACTCAATGACAAAGGTTGTATTGTAGGCATAATAACTGACGGTGATTTAAGAAGAGGGATTGAAAAGTGGGGAGGAAAACTTTTTGAAATGACTGCTGAAGAGGTTATGACAAAAAATCCTAAGACCATATCAGAGGAAGAACTCGCAGCAAAGGCTCTATCCATTATGGAGAGCTATTCAATAACAGCACTGGTAGTTCCTGATAGAGATAGAAGAGTTATAGGAATAATTCACCTGCATGATATTTTAAGGAAAGGGATTGTCTAATTGAGAGAATGAAAGGTGTCTCAATGAAAAAGCTCACACAAATTGCTAAGAATATCAAACTTGTCATTCTTGATGTGGACGGTGTCCTGACAGATGGAAGTATCATCCTTGACAACAAAGGGAATGAATTCAAGTCTTTTAATGTGCGTGATGGGCATGGAATAAAGATGCTCATCAGAGCAGGTATTACAGTTGCTATGATTACAGGCAGATACTCTAAAGTTGTAGAAAGAAGGGCACATGAGCTTGGTATTAAAGAGGTCTATCAAAAGTGTTATGATAAACGGATTGCATATCGTCATTTAATCGAAAAATATTCTCTTGACCCGGAAGAGGTTGCATATATTGGCGATGACATAGTTGACCTACCTCTTTTAAAGGTTTCAGGATTTTCAGCATCTGTTGCAGATGCCACTGCAGAGGCAAAAAATGCCTCAATGATGATAACAAAAAATAAGGGAGGGAAAGGAGCTGTAAGAGAGATATGTGACTTTATCCTAAAAGCGAAGGGAGTCTGGAAAGGCATTTTAGATGGCTATTCTCAGACTTAATCCTCCAATAATCCTTACTCTAAGCAGGATTCTACTTGTCCCTATCTTTATACTTCTTGTTTATCAACACCCTATAGTTGGCACAATAATATTCTGTATTGCATCAATAACAGATTTTCTTGATGGTTATCTTGCAAGACATTTTGGTGAAGTTACAAAGTTGGGTATTATTCTTGACCCTATAGCTGATAAATTCTTAATAGTCTCTGCTTTAATTGTGCTTGTTGATATGGAAAGGCTATCAGCATGGATAGCTATAATAATAATTGTAAGAGAATTTTTGGTGACAGGAATAAGAGCAATAGCCCTCTCAAAAAATGTCATAATCCCAGCAGAAACAGGGGGTAAGATAAAGACAACCACTCAAATGATCGCCATCCTTTGCCTTATTCTTGCAGGAAGTATTGTTGATATTGAACTTTATGATTTCGATCTTTACGACATCGGTTTAATCTTTATCTGGATAGCACTTGCTCTATCTGTTATTTCAGGACTTAGGTATGCATTCTCCTTCTGGAGAAGGATGTGACAGGGGAGATAGGGCTTATGATAAAACTATTTTTTCTCATGCTTTTTGCTTTTCTTTTAGGCTCAATACCAGTTGGTGTAATCATAGCAAAGACTAAAGGGGTTGACTTAAAAAAAGTAGGAAGCGGAAACATTGGTGCAACAAATGTATTAAGGTCACTTGGTAAATTTCCAGCCTTACTAACCTTAATTGGTGATGTGCTTAAAGGTTCCATAGCGATTATTATGGGAAGATATTTCGAAATGGGTATTCTGTATGAGGGTTTTATAGGACTATCTGCGATTCTTGGGCACAATTATTCTATTTTTTTGGGGTTTAAAGGAGGTAAAGGTGTAGCCACAAGCATGGGTGTCTTACTTTTTTATTCTCCTATTACAGCATTTATAACGTTTATAATATGGGTGGTGGTAGTTATAAGAACAAAATACTCTTCTCTGGGTGCGCTTGTATCCTTTTTGCTTTTACCAATTGATATATACATCGTTGATTATAGTGATGAAAAATTACTTGTTGCATCTCTAATCACAGTCTTTATTGTAATCCGACATAAGAATAATATTCAGAGACTAATGAAAGGAACTGAAAGAAAGATAGGACAACGAGCATGAAAAAGTCTCTCATATATATCATCCTTATCCTTTTCATCCCATCTATTATTTATGGTGATAATCTCTATGAAGAGCAACTTGATAAGGGACTTGAAAATTCAGATGCTTACTCATTCTTCCTTATAGAGAAGTCAAGGTCAGATCCTTCTAAGGCAGAAGAGACACTAATAACTGCAATGAGATATTCTCCGAATCTGCCCGCAGTCTATTTTGAATTATCAAAGGTTACCTTTTCTTTCTCGACACAAGGGATTTTCCAGTCATTTGATTATATGATCAGGGGAATAAACACATATACAAAGAACTTCTGGTGGTCCTTTATAGCAGTAGGTTCTTTATTTATAAGTTTCATCCTATCCATTTTACTCTCTATCATAATTATTGTAATAGTAAGACTTTTTAGAGATATGCCTCTTCTTTCTCATGATATAATGGAGCAGAGATCCAGGATATTTCTTTTTCTTATACTTCTTTCAGCCGCTGCAGGACCTCTTCTTTTTATTGGAGGGGTCTTGATCTTACTCGGTATTTATATGAAAAGAAAAGACAGGTTCATTGTATATCTTTATCTCCTCTTTCTTTTATTACTTCCTTTAATCCTTAAAACATCATCAGTGTTTTTCAGTATCCCTTCCTCTAATCTTCTGAAGGGGGTCGTTCTTGTAAATGAATCCAAGAATAATAGGTATGCCCTGACTGCTCTAAAAAATAAAAATGATGATGTTGCACTTTTCTCATATGCACTTGCCTTAAAGCGTGAAGGGAGATATGATGAAGCAATAAAAATCTATAACAAACTCGTCTCTAAAAAACCTGATTCTAAAATCTACATTAATTTAGCAAATTGCTATTTTGCAATCGGAGAGATTGAAACGGCAAAACAGCTATATGAAAAGGCGATTCAGATTAAACCCCTTGTTTCTGCCTTTTATAATCTGAGTCAGATAGCGAGAATAAGCCTTGATCTTGAAAAGGGAGAAGAGTATTTTCTATATGCACAGAGGCTTGACAGTAAGGCTGTCTCAAAATTTCAGTCAATTTTTGGACATAATCCTAACAGGTTTGTCATTGATGAGGTAATACCTACCTCTGATATTTGGAGATATGCATTTCGCAAAGAAATAAAGGTTTCTAACTTTAGCTTATCAACAATACCCTTGAGTATTATCCCTTTTATTGCCTTTTTCTTTATATTGCTTTTTTATATGTTGAATAAACATATAAAACAAAGGGCTTACAAGTGTCATAAATGTGGAACAATCTTATGTGCAAGGTGCGAGAAAAAAATATTATGGGGCAATATGTGTCCAGAGTGTTTTAAAACATTAGTAAGACTCCATGAACTTGATGCGCGCGAAAGGATTGCAAGATTACAATTGGTTTATGAACACCAGAAAAGAAATAGGAGAATGAAGAATATATTCTCTTTTTTAATGCCAGGTTTTGCACATATCTATGCTGGAGAAATATTGAATGGCTTATTTTTTTTATGGATTTTCTTATTTCTTATTTCTATATTAGTGTTAAATTCAATTTTTATAACAGGTGAACCCTATTCTTCTCATATCTGGATTAAATGGGTCTCTATATCCCTTTTAATAATCATATATTTTGTATCTAACATTATGACGAGAAGGAGGATTTCAAGAGGGTGGCTCTAAGAGGTTCTCTTAAAGACTTCGGATTAGCTGATATCCTTCAGCTAATCCATTTTCAGGGAAAGAGCGGAGTGCTTACCCTTGAAGGAGAAAAAGACAGAGTAAAGCTCTTCTTTGTAGAAGGCAATATAGTAGGAGCAATATCAAGGAGAAGGCAGGAAGATGCCAGACTCGGGAAGATCCTTCTAAAAAGAGGCTATATAAAGGAAGAAGAATTACAAGAGGCAATACAAGAGCAAGCAAGAACTGATAAGAAACTCGGGAGTATCCTCTTACAAAAAGGTTTTGTAGATAAAGAACATATTAAAGATGTGTTGACAGGGCAGATTACTGAGACCGTTGTCCAGATTTTTGGATGGGAAAAGGGTACTTATGAATTTACGCCTCAGGTAATTGCACTTGATACAGTTGATGAAAAAGAAGTCTCTATAATTCTTGATACACAACATTTACTCATGGAGGGTTTAAGAATACTTGATGAATGGTCCCTTCTTGAAGGTAAACTCACACTCGATACGGTATTTGTAAAAAAGATTGAGACACCTATTGGTCTATCTGAGGAAGAATTGGACATACTTTCTCTTGTTGATGGTGAAAATGACCTTAGTACCATAATAGATATCTCTGGGAAGGATGGGTTTGAAGTAGCAACAAACCTTGTGTCTCTTATGGAAAAAGGTGTCATAGAACCTAAAAGTGCTGTTCCAGTTATTGAAACACCAAAACCTGAAAAAAAGGAGACAGCTATCTCTTATTCTCTCATCTCAATCTTTGCTATAGTTTTAGCTATAGTTATTTCAATCCTTTCCATGTTTTTCTCAACAGCTAACAAAACCAAAAATACTCTTAAAGGATTTATAGCCTCAAAAATGGTTGAGAACCTTAAATATAAAATAGAAACATATAGATTCCAGCACAATACATATCCCGATAGCATAAATACAATCTCTAACATATTGGATCCATGGGGGAGGCCTTATATTTACTATTACGGGAATGACACATTCACAATCAAGAGTTTAGGTGCAGATGGGAAAGATGGGACTGAAGATGATATTTACTGAAAACAGAATAACAAAGAAGGCTGTTATTCTGCTAAGTGGAGGAATAGATTCATCAACAACACTTGTAATTGCTAAATCTCAAGGTTTTGAGTTATATGCGATGAGTTTTGACTACAATCAAAGGCATAGAAGAGAAATAGACTCAGCTCGCATGGTTGCCTCATCCACTGGAGTAAAAAAGCACCTCATCGTGAGTTTTGACATGAGAGAGATCGGGGGTTCAGCTCTCACCTCAGATATAGATATGCCGCATCATGCTTCACATATTACAAGTATACCTGCAACATACGTTCCTGCCCGTAATACAATCTTTCTTTCCTTTGCCCTTGGGTGGGCAGAGGTTCTTGGGGCTGAAGATATATATATAGGTGCAAATGCCATTGATTATAGTGGTTATCCTGATTGTAGACCAGATTATATTAAAGCATTTGAAGATATGGCAAATCTTGCAACAAAGGCTTCTGTTGAGGGAAGACTCTGGTTCAGGATAAATGCACCTCTTATATCAATGAAAAAGTCAGATATAATAAAGAAGGGTATTGAGCTCGGGCTTGATTACTCCCTCACATGGAGCTGCTATGACCCGCAACCTCAAAAAGTTAAAAGTTCAAAGTTAAAAGTTCAAAGTTACAAAGAAGAAAACTCAGAACTCCAAACTCCAAAATCCGAACTTATTCCTTGTGGAAGGTGTGCCAGCTGTATATTCAGGGAAAAAGGTTTTAAAGAAGCTAGTATAAGAGATCCATTAATTGAATTTACAGAAATGAATAAATAAAAATTATATCGATGGTGAAAAAACTGATTATAGACTATGATGAGATACAGAAGGCGATGGAGGATATTACAAGGGATTCTTTTGATTATTTCCTTGACTTAAGAACAGGCGGGGTAATTGCCCTTTCAGAAGATATCCTTAGTGAGGTTAGAGAAAGAATTACAGACGGCGATTTTGAGGACTTAGGAGATGATATAGAATATATAGAATTTGCTGAGGAACCTGACCTACCATACTGGATGGAAGATGAGATTGAACTGGCTCTTGAGGTACTACTTAATGAAAGGAGTAGATATGTCCAAATACCAGAAAGAGATTCAGAAGAGGCGTATAATATAATGAATGAATTTATTAAGACTATTGGAGACCCTGTTCTCAAAGAAGAGTTGACGGTAGCTCTTAGTGGTAAAGGAGCATTCAGAAAATTCAAAAATGTTCTACTTGAATACCCTAAGGAGAGAAAGAAATGGCATGCTTTTAATGCAAAGGCAATGAAAAACACAATAACAGAATGGTTGGTTTCTTTAGGGATAAAACCTGAGCAAATATGCCTGAAAAAGAAAAAGGGGGAGGGAAGATATGTCAGAAAAGTTGAGTTACGAAGAGTTTATCAGGAAGGCGATAATTAGTCTACGGAAAGAAGGATATAAAGGCATCCATTCTGTTTATTCTGGATTTAATAATGCCTTTAGAAAATATTTTAATGATGAAAACCCTGTTGAAATCACAAACAGATTAGCAAGAGAAGGAAAGGTTGTAGTCAGGCCTGTCAGGGGAGGTGTAATGCTTTATCTGCCTGAAGAAGTCCCTTCTGCAAGGAACACAGCTGATGAGGCTTTAAAAAAGATGGGTATATATGAATAATAAATTATCATTGAAATCATTTCATACTTGTCTAAAATAATAAGTACACTATGGCTGGATACCTCATAAACACAATTAATCTACAGGATAATTGTATGACAGACCTATTTCTGTTAAAGTATGATATCTGGATTATGCTAATATATCCCTTCTGTGAAAAAGGATATGGACTAATTTTAAAAGGTGTCGTCATTGTGTTTCTTAGGCATTCAGCTATATCTCAGAATATCTTGGACAGCAATGAAATCATTTATATTAAAAAATTTTTTGTTTGAGGACTTTCAAATTGCCAGTAAAAGTCGCAATAGGGTGTTATAACTACCTATTTGGAGAAGGAATTAAGAAGCTACTTGATGAAGAAAAAGGGATAAGTGTCATAGGTATCTTTAATGAAAGTAAAGATTTGATAGAGATAACAAAAATAGCTCCTGATATTGTTCTAATTGATTTCAATATATTTCGAAAGCTTCCTGAAGATTTTTCAATCGACCCCTCTATAAAAATACTACTTACAGGTGATGAAACATTATATTCAGTATCAGATAAACGTATAATCAATTTAATCAAAAAAGGCGTTGTTGGAATCCTTCCACCTGCTTCGGACTCTCACCTTCTTAAAAAAGCAATAAAAGCAGTCTCCTCAGGAGAGTTATGGCTGGATAGAAAAACAATGAGCAATATACTTTCTTCAGAAAGTCATCTTAGAAAAGGCGAGATAAACCTTACTGATACTGAAAAAGAGATCGTCTCCTTAATCTGTCAGGGGTATAGAAATAAAGAAATAGCACAGAAATTAGATGTTAGCGAGCAGACAGTTAAATCACACTGCAATAGAATTTTTAAAAAAATAGGGGTATCTGATAGACTCCAACTTGCACTCTATATATATAAAACTTGTCCTGATTGGTACTACATGAAACCCTAATCAGACCTTACAACTTTAGTTTAAAAAAAAGTCAAACCTTTTCTTAATTGACAAAACCTTTTCAAAGATTCAATATGTATATAAAGGATACAGATTGTTTACAGTAAATTATTATTTTAGGAAAAGTGTTGAGTCCTCATCCCTGTTAATCTATTTAATATTCCACCCCTTATTTCACAATCTGTTACAAGAGAAAGTGCAATACAAAGTCTTTCGAACCCATATCGCTCATGCAACTCTCTTAAGAAAAGCTCCCTTTCCTTTGAACTACTCCTGTTCCATGCATCCATTATCAGATTCATTTTTTTTTCCATTTCTACACCACCTCAATAAATCAATGAAACGAATTATAAATTATAGCAAGCAAAAACCATTCCATAATGTTATACTTATTTTATCAGGATTTAATGATCAAATACCATTACATGCATTTACGTTCATTGACTTAAAGGGTATATTCATTATAAATTATAAAAAATATATAAATATTGATTCTTAAAAGGTATCAATAATGGCATCGAGATTTTCAAAGAAAGTTCAGTTCTCTTTTGAGGTAGACAAAGACTTAAAAATTAACTCATGGAGTGATGATCTCGAGATAATTTATGGAAAATCCTTTGCAGAAGTCCAAGATATTTATTACTACAAGGTAATTCCGAGAATAAACCAAAACGGTAAAGATGCTGTCAAGCAGGTATTAAAGAGTGGAAAAACATTGATACTGAAAGGGAGCCGAACTACTTGTTTTTGTGGAGACAGTAATACATCCATTCGAATAACACCTTTAAAAAATGAGTTGGGAAAAGTAAACGGTGCAAATATTGCAATAAGTGCATCCCCAAGTTGTGCAATATGGAGAAAACTCAAGCAGTCACAGAGGTTAATGGACATAGGTAAAATTGCTGCAACCTTTGCCCATGGTATAAGGAATCCCTTAAATGCTATAAAAGGAGCTGTAGTATATCTCAGAGAAAAATATGAAGGTGAGAGAAAACTCTTAGAATTCACTAAGATAATAGAAGAAGAGATTTCACGTCTTGATAGCTTTATTGCAAAATTTCTGAGCACTTCCTTTTCTGAAAAAGGTTTATCTGAAACTGATATAAATTCTGTCCTGAAAAAGGTTGAGGTTTTGATATCCCTCCAGGCTCAATCTCGTAGGATTGAGTCGGTTTTTGAATATGGGTATCCACCCTCTGTCGCAATAAACTCATTTCATCTTGGTCATGCAATTCTAAATATCATCAATAATGCTATAGAAGCTATGCCAAGTGGTGGAAGGCTTATGGTTAAGACACAATCTGAAAATCGTTCTGGTACTGAATTTGCGTTAGTTGAGGTCTCTGATAGTGGACCCGGGATGATTGTGGATAGAAATGGTGAGGTGGTAAAGCCTTCTAAGATTAAGGGAAAAGGATTAGGGTTATTTATTACTCGTGAGATCCTCAGGTCCTGTGGTGGTCATTTAGAGATAAAGAGTAAAAAGGGGGTAGGAACTGTTGTTAAGTTATACGTTCCTGTAAATAAAAATGGCTGAGATTAAAAACGGAAGAATTTTACTCGTAGACGATGAGCCAAATGCCATCAAAGTATTATCTGCAATCCTTTCAGATGCAGGTTATGATGTTATCGAATCACAAAATGGTGAAAAAGCGATAAAGATTATATCAAAAACGGATGTAGACGCAGTAATTACAGATTTAAAGATGCCAGGAACTGATGGTTTGCAATTATTCGACTATCTTATCGAAAATTATCCTGACCTACCAGTCATATTTCTTACTGCCTATGGAACAGTTGAATCTGCTGTTAATGCGATGACACGGGGTGCATTTTATTACTTTATTAAGCCACCTGACTATTTAAAACTGAAGAGTATTATTGCGAAGGCAGTTGAGCAAAGATCCTTAAAGAAGGAACTCGAAAGCCTTAAAAAGAGACTCTCAGGAGAAGAGAACCTTATTCGTATTATCGGTAATGCCCCACAAATGATAAAGATTTTCGATGCTATCGAGGCTGTGAAGGATTCCGCAAGCAGTGTTTTGATTTTCGGTGAAACAGGAACAGGGAAAGAACTAATAGCGAGAACACTCCATTTTTCAAGTTCCAGAAAAGATAGACCTTTTATTGTAGTAAACTGTGCTGCTATTCCAAGAGAGCTTATGGAGTCAGAGCTATTTGGTTATGAAAAGGGCGCTTTTACTGGGGCTGTTACGAGAAGGATCGGAAAGATCGAAGAGGCTTCCAGTGGAACACTTTTCTTTGATGAGATTGGTGAGCTCGAGCTTTCGCTTCAGGCGAAATTGCTAAGAGTCTTACAGGAAAGCGAAATCGAGCGACTTGGAAGTAACAAAAAGATAAAAGTTAATTTCCGCCTCATATCATCAACAAATAGGGATCTCAAAAAAATGGTGGAGTCAAATGCCTTTAGGGAAGACCTCTATTATAGAATTAATGTTATCCAGATAAACCTACCACCTTTAAGAGAAAGAGTCCAAGATATCCCTTTACTCGTAACTGAATTTGTAAAGGAGTTCTGTGTAAGGGAAAAGAAGACACTCACAGTCTCAGATGATGTTTTGAAGATATTGCAGAGCTACCAGTGGCCCGGTAATGTTAGACAACTCAAGAATGTCATCGAAAGGGCAGTTGTTCTTGCAAAAGGTAAGATGATTACATTAAAGGAATTGCCAGAAGAATTTCTCGCATTTGAGGAACAGAAGGGAAATTTTTCAAAGAAGACCCTGAAAGACTTAGAGATTCAGGCTATTAAGGATGCACTAAAAGAATGTAAGGGTAACAAATCAAAGGCTGCAAGGGCACTTGGCATTTCAAGAAAGGCATTCTATAAAAGGCTGAGGGAATTCCAGATATTATAAATTTGTATCATATGGATACATATATTTCCTATTATTGTTTCCAAAATTTACAAATAACATTTCTAAGTTGTAGATTTCTTGAAAACCCTCTCAAATGCATTGACAACATCTGGGTCATAAATAGTTCCTGAATCCGCTTTAATCTCTGTTAGTGCCTTCTCAGGTGTAAAATATTTCCCATAAACTCTGTCTGCGGTCATCGCACAATATGAATCTACCACTGATAAGACGCGAGAAATTAATGGTATCTCTTTTCCCTTAAGACCCTTTGGATATCCTTTTCCATCAAATCTCTCGTGATGATGAAGAATTGCCTTTTTTAAATCTTCTGAAAATTCAAAGCTTCTCAATAAGGAAATTGTGTTATAAGGATGGGTTCGTAAAGCTTGCTTCTCTGAAACTGTTAGTGTCTTTTTCTTCAGGATACTTTCATTAATAAGAACAATACCGAGGTCATAAATAGTTGAAACATAGAGAGCTTTTTTCTTTTCTTCCTCATCTGCACCAAGTTCTTCCATTATCTTCAACATCAACTCAGGGAAAACAGTCTTCTTTTTATGATATTTTTTAACCGCACCCAATAAACTCTCAAAAGAAGAATGGAATTGAAATATTTCGTTTTCTTTCAACATTCCAGAATAAAGTTTGTCGAGAAAATATGAGATTCTTTCTATTAAGGCAGATGCTATATAAAGGTCTTTCTTTGTAAAAGGTTCAGCTGTCTTTTTATTATTCAGATTAAGAACTCCTATTACCTTCTCCTGCATCTTCAGGGGTAAGGAAAGAAGAGATTTTGTATTGTATTGAAGCATGCTCTTCCTTTTAAACCATGGCATATCTTCTATGTCTTCGATTAGAAAAGGTTTCCCTTCAACTGCTACCATGCCAGCGATTTGGTCGCCAAACTTTATCCTTGTCCGTTTAACTACATCGTTACTTAATCCACGCGCGCCTTTTATTGTAAGCTCTCCTGTAATATCATCACCAAGCATAATAGAACATGTATTAAGATCAAGCAATTCTGTTATAAACTCAACAAACATATCCATAGTTATACTTAATGTAGCTTCTAATTTTTCTCTTTCACTCTTCGGAATAATAAGAGAAACGGTAAAGGTTTTACCGGCATTCCAAACTTCAAAACCCCATCTATGAGCCTCTGCAACTTTTTTTGCAAGATAAAGTTTTATCTTATCCTCTGAATGTTCTGTAAAGAAGATGTATCTTGAATCAAAGAAGAATGATAAATCCCCTTCTGGTATATTTTTAGATATCACTAAGTCTACTTTAATAACATCATCTTCTCTAACGTTTATATTTATAGCGTCACCACTTTCAAGATAATGGGTCAATCCTTCAATAAGATTTATAAACATCTGGATGATTCTTATTTTATCTCCTACAATCTCATAATAGCCTTTTTCAATCTCTTTTCTAAATTGCAAATTCTTTTTTGCAAAGATAGAATTAAGTGTCTTCGAATCTGAAACTTCTTTCAAGACAGCCTCAAGGTCTACAAGGGATTTTTTAATGGCTGTTGCTTCATTTTCAAGTCTAAGAAAATCGATGAGGTTATCAACTATAGAGGTGAGCCCATTAGTCTCTTTTAAAATGATATCATAAAACTCTTTTTGTTTCGTTTTTTTTATCTTTTCTGTTTGCTGAAGAAAATATATAGCACCTTTTATTGCATTCAATGGAGAACGGAGCTCATGAGAAATCCGTGTGATAAATTCTGTTTTATCTATATCAGCTTCTGTGAGTCTTCTATTGATCTCTTCAAGTTCATTAGCCTTTGCCTTGAGTTGATTCATCAGAAAGGCATTTTCGATAGCAATCGCGGCCTGATCTGAAATGATCTTTAGTAGATTAAATTCATCTTCTGTAAATGGAGCACCATCCCTTTTATCATTGATATTGATAACGCCAAGAACCCTATCCCTGCTTATAATTGGACATGAAATAAAAGATGTGGTTTTATAACGATCTCTCTTTTTCCTTTTAAATCTTTCGTCTTTATCTATATCCTCCACAAGCACAGGTGTATGATTTTGTGCAACCACTCCAGCGATCCCCTCTCCAATCTTTATCTTATAAGACTCCATAAAAAGCATTTCAAAACCTCTTGCTGCAAGGATATATAATTCATCTCCCTCGTTTATTAACATTAAAGAACCTTTTTCTGCATTTGCATATTCAATTGCACGGTCGAGTAAAAAGTTGGCTAAGGCATTAATATCACTTGTTGCTGCAATAAGATGGGAGATCTCCTGGAGGACTGAAAATTTTTTATCCAAAAGCTGTGGATCCATTTTTAGAAATCCTTCATCATACCCATTAGAAAATCATAACAACTTGACTTGTTTAAACTTCTCAAAATTATTGATCCTATTATACTTGTTTTCTATTCAAAAATTAAGCATTCTTTCCCAATGGTTTCAAGAATTATAAAAAAGATTTAATAAAGATTTAATAAGGTTATATAAACTTTAGTTCAAAAAACCCTCAAACCATTTCTTAATTGACAAATATATCTATATGTTGTTATTTTAAGCAGGTCTATATGAGTATATTAAGGGGTATATAGAGGGGTATATCATGTTAAGAATTCCTTGCCCAAAATGCAAGGAGAGTTCATATACTTCGGATGTAGAATCCTTTAAATCTTGTCCTTTCTGTGGTTTTATATTCAGTGGAAAGTATGGCCCTGATAGGAGGATAGAATCGCGAACAGAAAAAGAGATTCCTTTATTTTTTTCTTATAAAGGTCAAAATTTTAAGGCAAACACCCTTGATTTATCTAATAAAGGTATAGGCATAAAAATATATGGTAAACCATCAATAACAAACGGAGAGATCTTAAAACTAATACTTGGTGAATGTAACATTACTGCTAAAGTTATGTGGGTTGAGAGACTTAATGATAAATCTCTTGCAGGACTTTCTAAATTAAATTAAAAGTATAATGATTCTAAGAGATGCAATTCTAAATACAGTTGTTTCTATATGTAACATTATTACCTTAGAAAATAATAACCTTTTGGTTAAGGCAAAATAAGGGTATTAACCATAATTTCTCTGATCTATTAAGTTTTTAATCAATAAATCCATCCACTATTATTTACATTTTATCTTACGTAGATAGGCATAAAGTTTGCTGTAAAAATAAGGGGAATTAATATACTACTTTATAATGCAGTTAATTGTGGTTTCTCAGGTTACAAATTACTGATAAATTACAATATATGGCGTATTTCGAATGAAAAAGGTATTGATTATAGATGAAGATAGTTTTTCACGCATTTGTTCAGCCCTTCTTGAGGAAGATGGACATAAGACTGAGATACTTGAAGACATAAACAGCTTAGTCTCTATGGCTGGGGGCAAGGAATTTGGGCTGTTAATTACGAGTTATCCATTCTGTCATTCTTTGTTTGAAAGGATAAAGAAGATGAGCCTTCCTACTATAGTTTTAACCGACCATCTTAACCGAACACTCATCAATTTCCTTGAGGAATCCAGGAACTCTTACTGCATGGTAAAGCCTCTTGATTATCAAAAGTTCAGGTCTGTTGTTAAGCAGATTGTGAAGGGAGAACAACCGAACGAAGGTCTAAATATACTTTAGCTGCTATTGTCCGTAAATCTTCATATAATTGTTTTTTCACAGTCACAGAAAACGGATGCGAGTCACGGATTATCATTTGAATTAACAGATTGGCTTAATCCCCTCGGTAAGAAAGTGTGAACTTAGATGAATGAACTTATTTTTAAGAACCTTAATCTCACCATCTTTTTGCCATTTATCAAGCATTCTCGTGACAGTCTCCCTCGTCATACCTGTCATCTCAGCAATCTCTTGGTGTGTAAGCTTAATGTTTAATGTTATCCCCTCATCTGTCTTTTCACCATATCTGTCTGAAAGCATAAGGAATAATATCTTTATCCTTTGAGAAGCATTTTTGAGATTTAGTAACTGAATTTTCTCCCAGGCATCTCTTAAACGGGAGCATAATATCAGCAATAAATTATCTAATACTTTTATCTGTGTCCTTATAAGAGCAAAAAACTCCTTCCTTGAAATAATAGCAACAGATGAATCCTCCATAGCTACTACAGTTGCAGGAGATGTTTTACCATCAATAAGAGACATTTCACCAAAAAATTCACCTGAATGGTGCATGGCGAGAAGAATCTCCTTACCATCCTCGGTGCTCTGAGTTACCTTAATCTTTCCATTTAAAATAATATACATATACTCAGTTGTATCTTCTTCAAAGAGGATAACCTCATGCTTTTTATATTTTTTCAAAGTAAGCTTATCCTTAATCTGATGCAATTCATCATCTGTCAAAGAAGTAAATAGCTGAATCTTTTTTAAATGTTCAATCTCATTTTTTAACATAATTAAATACCGCGGTAACTCCTTCCAAAGCAGATACAATGTATATTTTTTCTTCTATATCATACTTTTTCTCTATTTTTTTGTAAACTCTTTTCTACATAAGATAGCAACAGAAAGGGAGTTTTGGTAGGTTTATAAGTTAATATAAATTATGCCATTTTTTATTATCCATGAACACCATTCAAAAAGACTCCATTTTGACCTGAGGCTTGAGATAGAAGGCGTACTGAAATCATGGGCAATCCCAAAAGGACCTTCTTTAAACCCTAAAGAAAAACGACTTGCTATTATGGTTGAAGACCATCCCATAGAATATGGAGAGTTCGAAGGTATAATACCTGAGGGAATGTATGGTGCAGGTACGGTGGTCATATGGGATAAGGGAAGATTTGGTATAGAAGATGGCAGTATCAAGGAAGGAAGACTTAATATCATTTTTTATGGAATGAAACTCAAAGGTGCTTTTAGCCTTATACGCCTAAAAGGTATGGCAGGAAGAGAAAAGGAATGGCTTTTTATAAAAAGGCCTGATGAATATGCTGATTATGGCTTTAAATTAAAGACTATTCTAAAAGAGAAAAAATGAAAATAAATGTTTACTAAACAGGAGAGGAATGATTTACAGTGTCCCTTCTTGAGATAAAGAATCTTAATGTCTTCTTTCGTTCAAAAGAAAATCCGATAAAAGTTCTATCCTGTGTAAGCTTTCAAATTGAGGAAGGAGAAGTCTTCGGTCTTGTTGGAGAAAGTGGATGTGGAAAGAGTCTTACAGCACTTTCTATCATGGGAATTCTTCCACACAATGCCTTTGCTGAAGGTGAGATAATATTTAATGGGAGAAATCTTTTAAACCTTGACAAAGAATCAATGAGAAAAATAAGAGGGGAAGAGATTTCAATGATATTTCAGGAGCCGATGACATCACTAAACCCTGTTCTCACTGTTGGTCATCAAGTGGCAGAAGTTCTTATGATTCATCAGGGGCTATCAAGAAAAGATGCGATCTCTTATACTTTAGACCTTTTCAGGGCAGTAAAAATACCTTCTCCTGAGACAAGGATCAATGAATATCCACATCAGATGTCAGGTGGTATGAGACAGAGGGTTATGATAGCCATGGCAATCGCCTGTAAACCGTCTCTTCTTATAGCTGATGAACCCACAACAGCTCTCGATGTAACTATCCAGGCTCAAATACTCACCCTCATTCAGACCTTGAGAAAAGAGATGAAAATGGCTGTTCTTCTGATAACCCACGATCTCGGTATTATTGCAGAAAATGCAAGGAGAGTTGCCATAATGTATGCAGGAAGATTAATGGAGATGATGCTGATAGAGGAGTTATTTAAAGATCCGAGGCACCCATATACCATAGGATTACTGGAGTCTCTTCCAAAGGGAAAAGGATGCAACCTGATACCTATCCCCGGTATTGTACCAGAACCCCATAAGCTTCCTTCTGGGTGTAAGTTTTCAGATAGATGTAGATTTGTAATTCCTGAATGTAGAGAAAAAGAGCCTGAACTTGTAGAAACTATGACTTCACTACACCTTGTGCGATGCATCAGATCAGAGGAAATAAGTTGGAAACATTGAAGGTAGATTCTCTCAGAAAATATTTTTTCACAAAAAAGGGGCTCATGACAAGATCTTTGCTTTTAAAAGCAGTGGATGGCGTTGCTTTTTCTATTGGCGAAGATAAGATTTTTGCCCTTGTAGGTGAGAGTGGGTGTGGAAAATCAACAGTTGCAAGGCTTGTGGTAGGGCTCATACAACCCACTTCAGGCAAGGTCTTGTTTCAAGGGAAAAACATTTTTGAGATGAATGGAGATGATCTAAAAAGATTCAGAAAATCAGTCCAAATAATATTTCAGGATCCTTTTGCATCACTGAATCCGAGAAAGAGTATTATGGATACTGTATCTGAGCCTCTAAAGATTCATAAAATTGTTGGGAAGAAAAGTTTAAAGGATAAGGTTATCGAACTTCTTAGTAAAGTCGGTCTTGGTTCTGATTTGCTTCATCGTTATCCCCATGAATTGAGTGGAGGACAGAGACAAAGGGTATGTATAGCAAGAGTAATTGCTGTATCTCCTCAGTTAATAGTTGCTGATGAGCCCCTTTCAGCACTTGATATATCTATCCAGGCACAGATATTAAATCTACTTAATGAACTAAAAAAAGAATACAGACTCTCTTTTCTCTTTATAAGTCATGACCTCAAAGTAGTTCATTATTTCAGTGATACAATTGGTGTGATGTACCTCGGAAAGATTGTTGAATATGCCAAAACAGAGGATTTATTTAATAAGCCTTTCCATCCCTATACAGAGGTACTTCTCTCATCAGCCCCCGTTATTCCAACATCAGGGCTTTGGTCTTACACATCACGCATTACTCACCATGCACTACACATTATACAGGGTGAGGTTCCAAGCCCAATAGATATCCCTCCTGGATGCCCTTTTCATACAAGGTGTCCAAAGAGGTTCGATCCGTGTAATAAAATTGTTCCTCAACTAAAAGAGATAAAAGGAAGGCTTGTATCATGCCATTTATTCTGATATTTTTATCAGATCTGCCTACGGAAAGTATCATTACGACCATGAACTTGATTCGGGAAACGATCTCAATACACAAAAGCTTAGAAATATAAATTATCAGGATTACAGCCACCTTTGAGATTGTAAAAAAGATAGTTAATCAGGTTTTGAAAGAATGTATAATAATAAAAAAGAGGAGGGTTAATATGCCTATTGCAATAAAAGATATTTCTGAAAAGTTAACCGCCTTAATAGAACCATCTGAGGGAGTTTATGTAGCGA
>JACAEY010000033.1 GCA_013388605.1 Nitrospirota bacterium
CCATATGCTGTTATCTTCTTACGGGTAAATGAAATCCTGACTTTATTAATTTCGATTTTTGTGGTACATTTTGATTGCATATTTTTGTTCTCCTTTCGTTTAGAGTTTATTTTTTTCTATCCTATTGATTCTAATACGAAAGGAGAACTTTTTTTATATGCTAAGAGAGGGTAACTGCATTTTTCGGGTTAATTTTTACAATGAGTTCCGCCTTCTGGAAGATTTTCTCTCTTTCAACAATATTTCCACCTGCTTCTTGATATTCACCATCGGAAAGGTTGCTCCTTCTCCAGCACCCGCTTCTATGAGGATTATATATTTATCTCTCCTGAGTTCTTCCACTCCGGAAGGCGTAATTCCAACCCTGTATTCCCCTTTTTTAATCTCCTTCGGAACGCCGATTATCATAGGCTATTTCTTCGAATTAAGTTCACTCGAAATATATAAATAGGAAGCAATGAGATAAGAGACTTTGCCCTTTCCAAAAAAAATCTGAAGCCATCTTTATGGCTTCCCAACGCCATTCTTATCAAAACTGAGATAAGTTTCTGCAAGTTTTTATTTTTTAAGGGATAGAGAAAGAATTTTTTTTAATGAAATTGATATATTCGAATATTGCAAGAAGAGCTTTAATAAATATACTGATAAAGCTGAGCGCTACTTTTTTCTTCAGTGACATTGATTATCCGTGATAAGTGATACATGATTTTAACACAATAAACATGCCCACTTATCACGGCTTTTATTAAGATCTGGCCACAAGCACAGGGCAAGGCGAATAGCCGATTACCTTTTCAGCCACACTTCCCATGAGGAGTCTCTTTAGACCGGTTCTTCCATGGGAGCCCAAAAAAATGGTATTTATATTTTGCTCCCGTGCAAGTTCGCAGATCTTCTGGTATGCTTCTTCACCTTCGATTATAGAGGTTTCTGCTTTTATTCCTGTAGCCTCCGCCTTTTTCCTGATATCCTCCACATATCCCTTTGCCTGTTTAATCATATCTTCGACAGCACCAGGGGCTATACCATAAACACTTGAGGGGACCTCCACAATGGAGATAACCTTCAATTCTCCTCCATAGGATTTTGCAAAGTTAATCGCCTTCTCAGCCGCAACATTGCTATATTTTGAGCCATCCGTTGCAATAAGAATCCTCTGCCATCCAATGGTCGATTTTTCTGGCACGACAAGGACATCACACTGGCCATGGCCAATAACCCTTGCTGCTACACTACCGATAAGCACCCTTTCAAGAGCGGACCTTCCCTTTCTGCCCACCACGATGAGATCGCAGTTTTCTGCCTCGGCGAGATCAACAATCCTTTCATAAGGCTCTCCTTCTTCACAGACTGTCTTTATCAATGCGCCATCAGACTTTGCGATCTCCATCGCCTTGGTGAGAGCAGTCTGGCAGGGACTCCTCAAAGCTTGAAGGACATTCCCCACCCCTACTAGACTCAGATCACCTGTGTAAGGTGGTACGACTGAAACAACCGTTATCCAGCTACCCTCATTAAAGGCAAGTTTAAAGGACTCTCTCAGGGCATGCATGCTTGTCTCTGAGCCGTCAATGGCTACAAGTATCTTTCTATATCTTCCCATGTCTAAACCTTAATACGTTCTGTTGCTGGTTCACAGGCAGTCGTTTTACGTTCTTCACGTATACCCTTAAACAAGGAAGAGAGAACAACGATCGCTCCTACTAAAAGGGCTAATATCATTATAGCAAAACTCGCGTTCTTCAGTATCTTTATTGTTGTATCGCCTATAGGTGATATGATTCCAAGCTGTGATGAGTAGACAGGAACCATTAAGGCACGGCTGAAGAGGACGATAACCATGATAAGACCCATAACCAGCTTGATCGTATAACCCTTAACATAAGTTGTACCAATAGCTCCTAACTGTATTCCAAAAAGAGAACCAGCGAGGATTATCATGGCAAGGCGTATGTCAACAAGACCGTGCATGGCATATTTGAAAGAACCACCTAATCCCATGATAAAGGCAATAACCAGCTCGGTGGCGGATGCCATAAGACTTGGCGCGCCTAAAACATAAATCATTGAAGGAACACCGATAAACCCACCTACTGCGATTGTTGCTGCGAGCATGCCTGTAGCAAAGCCCAGAGGAACGGTCAGAAGAACTGAAACCCTGGCATTCAGGCTCTTGAAATAAACCATCGTACCAGGTATGTTAATTGATTGTACCCACCGTGCGATCTTTGTGACCTTCTCCTCATCATGGGTATTCCCGGTTCGATAAGTCCGGAGTGCATCCCTCAGAACTATGGTGCCAACAATACCGAGCACTATTACAAAGGCCATGCTCACATAGAGATTCGAGCCTACATCTCCGAAGGCATTTTTAATGTTCTGCTGAATCTGAGCACCAAAGAGCACACCCGCCTCTGCAGAAGCGCCCATGATTAATCCGAGCTTAACATCAACCTGCCCATACTTCGCCCTTTTAAGCGCCCCCACAAGCGCTTTAGGAAACTTATGACACATATTGCTTGCTACAGCCACAAGTCCGGGGACTCCCATACTCATCATCCCCGGAGTCAGGACAAAGGCCCCTCCTGAACCAATGAAGCCGCTCACAAGCCCTCCGACAAATCCTACAAAAAAAAGATAGGCCATATTCATCCAGTTGAGATCAACGAAATTAGATGCCACGATGTCATGCATTTTATTTTACCTCCTTCCTCTTTTTTGCCTCGATGCCGAGGACAGACCAGAAACTGCCTGTGAAAGAACCGTGGAAAAAAGAGAACAGAAATGCCGTTGCTATTGGCAATATTGCATATACTCCCCCACGGCCAAAATAATCATTGATGACGTCCTGCTTCAATAACAAGGTCGTGTAAAGTGATACCGTAACTACTCCCGTGAAGACCATCTTACTGATGGGCTTCTTCTTTTTTACAGGGTCTTTAGCCATAACCTTTCCTTCCTCCTTTTAGATTATTTAAAGTTTTTTTAAGCTTCTGCAATAGTAGAATCCATCACAACTACAAGAGGGCATTGGAGATTATGCCATGCCTCAGAAAGCCCTTTACTTTTACTTCTGTCAGCATCCAGTGCATCAGATGAATTAATAACAACAAAGGCGATCTCTTCGTTAGAATTTGTATACTCTTTAACCTCCTTTTCCAAACACCCTTTTTTGCGAATTAATCTATAATTGATCCCTTCCCTTTCGAGTTCTGACAAAAACTCCTTTAGTACTGGATCTACCCCTTCGGTCACGGACATAGATGAGGTGTACAAAATATCGAGTTTTGCAACAACCCTTTTACATGCATTCAAAGCGTATTTGAGAGTCTTTTTATCTAAATGCCCTGCCTGTAATGCCAGCAATAGCCTTTTCCCCTTCTTTAATATCTCCTGCGCAGTTTTGAACTCTCCTGCTTCGGCGAATGTAGCGGCTGCCATTATGTCTTCAATTTTCTTTGTCCACCTTTTCATATCTTTTTCTCTCTCACTAAATGCTCTTACATTGTCATTGCGAGGTCGCATCGGCCATAGCAATCTTTCCATATTGGGATTGCTTCAGGCTAACGTCCTCATAATGACATTTTATAAAATGTTTTTGTATTAGCAACAATTTCTATGCCAAAAGTAGTACCTTAAAAATTACTTGATTCTATGCGGATTTCCAGCCTCCCAGATAGAAAGACAGAAAAAATATTTATTGCACTTTGCAACGCATAAAACCTTAGATTTAAAATTGGCAAGGCAATTCAGGGTTTTTGAATCGTTGCATACATAGCTATTTAAGTTTCAATTTGTAACATATTGGGGTAATACTTTTTAGAACCAGCCTTTATTTGAGTAACCTGAGATTGATTTTTACTAAGAACGACATTAACAATTTCATCAACCCTCTCTACCAGACAAACTTCTAATCCCTTTTTTACATCTCCAGGAAGATTTTCCAGATCCATCTTATTCTTGAGTGGTAATACCACAGCTTTTACCCCTGCCCGTCGTGCTGCCAGCATCTTTTCCTTAATTCCCCCAACGGGAAGGATCCTTCCACTTAATGTTAACTCTCCTGTTATAGCTACATCCAGCCTGGCAGGTCTTCCCGTTAAAAGTGAAATAAGGGCTATTGCAATAGTGGCCCCTGCCGAGGGGCCATCCTTTGGAATAGCTCCAGCAGGAACATGTATATGGATATCCTGGTGTTCAAAAAAATCCTCTGGAATGTTGAAGGAGGCGGCATTACTCCTTATATAACTCAAGGCTGCCTGTGCAGACTCACACATTACATTTCCGAGAGAGCCGGTCAGGATGAGCTTCTTATTCCCTTTCATCTTCGCTGCCTCAACAAAAATGATATCGCCACCTACCTCTGTCCATACCAGACCTGTCGTAACACCAACACTGTTCTTTTCATCTGCTACCTCAAAGTAGTATCTTCTCGGTCCAAGAAATCTTTCGATCAGATCCGGTGTAACCTTTATTTTATGAATCGTTTCCTTGCGGTGAATGAACTCCCTGGCTATCTTTCGACAGACAGTAGCGATCTGTCTTTCAAGGTTTCTTATGCCAGCCTCCCGAGTATATTCCTGAATGATCTTAGATATGGCCTCAATAGTAAATTCTGGTGGGTGGTCCGATAAGCCCTGCTCATAAATCTGTTTAGGAACAAGATGTTGCAACCCTATCTCCATTTTTTCATCTTCTGTATAGCCTGAGAACTCGATGACTTCCATGCGATCCCTGAGAGGTTCCTGAATGTTATCAGCAATATTGGCTGTAACAATAAACATGACGGTTGAGAGATCAAAAGTGACATCTAAGTAATGGTCAATGAAACTATGATTCTGCTCTGGGTCAAGCACTTCCAACAGGGCCGATGCAGAATCACCTTTAAAATCCTGACCTATCTTGTCTACCTCATCCAGCATAAGAACAGGATTGGCAAATTGTGCACGGCGGATCTCCTCAATAATACGTCCTGGCATAGCGCCTGCATATGTCCTTCTATGTCCTCTGATTTCAGCTTCATCCTTCATCCCACCCAGTGAAATCCTCGCAAACTTTCTTCCGAGGGCATCTGCAATAGATCTACCCAGAGAGGTCTTTCCTATACCTGGTGGACCCGCAAAACAGAGGACAGAGCCCTTTGTGGATATGGTTGATAACTTCTTCTCTATCGCCTGTTTGACAACCGAACGGACCTCATCAATCTTAAAAGGCTTTGCAATGTAGTGGAATGCGCCTTTTTTTATGGACTCTATAGCAGAGTCCATCGAGGCATATCCTGTAATCATGATAACCCTGGTATCAGGATATTTGTCTTTTGTCTTTTCAAGGAGCTCGAATCCGTTAATCCTCTCCATCCTGATGTCAGTCAGGACGACATCAAAAACGGAGGCCTGCATCTTTTCAAGTGCCTCTACACCACTGGATGCCGTGATTACAAGATGGCCTTCTTTTTTTAATATATGCTCTAAGTTCCTTCTCGCAATCTCCTCGTCATCCACTACCAATATCCGGGGTTTTCTTTTCATTATTAATATCTTAACAGCTAAATGCTCCAGAATCCTTTCCTTAATCTTATCCAGACCACAATGTCTTTCATTCAGTATCCTCGCTGCCCTGTCAAGATCCAGGTTGTCTTCTGTCCTTTTATTCCATGGGAGGCTAACAAGATAGTCAATATAGGTAAGTCCTATAGTATATTCAGCCGTAGTAGGGCTTATCTTGGATAACATCTCCAGTTCCTTATTGGCGATCTGCTGGACATGAGAAGGCATATTGGCTGAGGTGATCATCTTCCGCAGCTCATCTATTGTTACAGTCTGGAGTTTTTCGTCTGATTTTTTAAAGATATTCATCTTCACCTTAACAATTTTCTTTTATTATAAAAGCAAAGATCTTTTACTCAATAACACTTTCATGATGGTAGAGTAGCACTGATAGAATATATTCAATTTATTTTATCAGTGCCCTGGCCTCACCTACCACGATACATAATTGTGATATTTACCTCTTTATTCCTGGTGCCCTTAACTCTTTTCGGGGTCTTACAGTAGGGGATATGCGGTCAATCTTCCGGGGTCTCTCTTCTTCCCTGAGGATCTCTCTTGCCATATCGTGTTCCCCTGCTTCTGCAAAGGCAACTGCTGTAAAGAGCCTTCCTAATTTCCTTGTCAGCTTGTTCATCGTTTACGCCTCCTTTCTATTCTCTTATTAAGACATTCACATATTTCATGCCAGATGGATTTATTCTTCTAATTCATTGTTTTTTAATGATATTTCTAATTTTGGAACTATACCATCAAAGATGTTACTTGATGCAAAAAGCAACAACAAAAATAATAATCCGTCATTTTTAATCTTAAATTTTAGATCTATCCTGAGGAAGCATTACTTATTACCCATCATGGTCTGCTGTTGCAAGAGATAACATAGTATTGCTTTCTGCAATAGGAGTGTGTAAAATAAAGTATGTTTAAATACCAACCGAGCATCAGACAAAAGATTACACTTGGTTACTATGCCGTAGTCCTGGTAATCATCGGGCTGTCTATGTTTACCATTGCAGAACTCTGGTATATGGAGAAAAAGGTACAATTCGGGGAGGTCGTATCTGAATTTTTTGACACAACATTTGAAATCAGAAGGTTCGAAAAGAATTTCTTTCTCTATAAACAGGGTGAAGACTATCAGGAAAATTTGAGATATGTTATTAAGGCTCAGGAAATACTCGATCAAAATCTTAGTGATTACAGAAGGCTTGCAATTTCACCCCAACTGGACAAGATAAGAAAGGACCTTAAGGACTATAAACTGTTGATGGAAAAGTTTGCGATGACGGACAAACAGCATGCTGACCAGCGGTTATCTTTAGAGAAGGCAATAAGGAAAAAGGGCAAGGAAATTATAACAATTGCTGAGGATGTCTCAAAAACTGAAAGGGAAAGACTTCGGGCATTACTTATTAAAACCCAGAGGATTATTGTGTTCTTAATTATCTCTTCGTCCCTTATAGGAATTGCAATAGGTCAATTTCTGTCAAGAATGGTAGTAAGACCCCTTAAGGCATTAGAGGATAGAATGAAGTTGATTGCAGAAGGGAGGCTTAAAACAGTATCAATCAATTCAAAAGATAGAGAGATTATCTCTCTTACAAATGCATTCAATAAAATGCTTAATGAACTGGATATAAGGCAGAAACACCTTATCCAGAGGGAAAAGCTTGCTTCACTGGGAACGCTTCTGTCAGGGGTTGCCCATGAGTTAAATAATCCATTATCGAATATATCATCTTCATGCCAGATACTTATGGAAGAGCCCAACGAGGGCGACGCGGAATATAAAAAGGAACTTCTATCACAGATTGATCAGCAAACAGACAGGGCACGAGATATTGTTCGTTCTCTATTAGAATTCTCAAGGCATAGAGAATTTAAGAAAGAGACCCTGCCACTTAAAAAAGTTTTTGAAGAGACAATCCTATTTCTTAGGGGTGAAATTCCAGCAAGGATTGAGACTGTTCTTGACATACCGAACGATATATTCATCCTTGCAGATAAACAACGTATTCAGCAGGCATTTCTGAATCTGATAAAAAACGCTCTGGACGCTATAGAATCCATTACAGATGAAGGAAAGGTGTTCATCAAGGCACGGAAACACCCTGTAAGTTGGGGAATAAAAGAAGAAAAGTGCGAATATCCAAGATATCGTGGTAAATGCATTGGTGAATGTCCTCTTGAGAAGAATACCGTTGATATCGAGATAGAAGACACAGGCGTGGGAATACCACCCGAGGTTCTTCCAAAAATATTTGACCCCTTCTTTACCACAAAAGATTTTGGAAAGGGCTCAGGACTCGGACTCTATGTTGGAAAGGGCTCAGGACTCGGACTCTATATTGTTGAGAAAATTATAGAAGAGCACGGTGGTTGTATAGGAGTTGACAGCGAGGTTGGGAAGGGAACTACATTTTTAATAAGATTACCATTAAAGGAGTGATGATGCAAGGCGATATAAAGATATTAATTGTTGATGATGAAACGATAACGCTTAAAAATTTAGAGCATGTGATGAAAAAAGAAGGCTATGAGGTGGTAGGAACCACAAGCGGGCAAAATGCCTTGAAAATCCTTGAGGAACAACAATTTGATATTGTTCTTACAGATTTAAAGATGGAGAAGGTAGATGGGATGCAGATACTTAAAAGATCTCGTAAGCTCTATCCTGACACAGAAGTAATAATGATAACAGGGTATGCAACCTTGGAATCAGCAGTTCAGACAATGAAATATGGCGCTTTCTATTACATTGCAAAGCCCTTCAAACTGGATGAGGTAAGAAAGGTTGTCAAAGAGGCTGTTGAAAAGGTCAGGCTAAAGAGAGAAAACAGACTGCTCAGGGAGCAGATAGAAAAATATGAAGGAAAGGTCAAGATAATCACTCAGGATGCAAATATGCAAAGGCTTCTTGAAACAGCAAAACAGATAGCACCAACTGATTGCAATGTCCTTATAACCGGTGAGAGTGGAACGGGTAAAGAGTTGTTTGCAAGATATATACATTTCAATAGTGGACGTGCTACGGGACCATTCTTTGCCATAAATTGTGGTGCCTTCACCGAAGAACTCCTGTCTAATGAACTCTTTGGCCACGAAAAAGGGGCATTTACTGGTGCAACAACAATGAAGAAAGGGTTGATAGAGATGGCATCTAACGGGACCCTTTTCCTTGATGAAATAACAGAAATGCCATCTTCAATGCAGGTAAAACTTTTGAGGGCTATTCAGGAAAGGGAGGTCTTACGGGTTGGAGGCACAGAACTCTTAAAGGTGGATGTCAGATTCATAGCTGCAACCAATAGGGATATCCATGATGTAATGAAAAGTGGTCGCTTCAGACAGGATCTCTATTTTAGATTAAACGTAGTATCTCTGCACATCCCACCACTTTCAGAAAGAAGGGATGACATACCACTTTTGAGCAACTATTTTTTGAAGAAGTATGCTACCCTTATGAAAAAGGATGTTACAGAAATATCACAGGACGCAATGAGCCTATTAATGAATTATGACTTGCCAGGTAATGTTAGGGAGCTTGAGAATATCATCGAAAGAGGTGTTGCCCTTGTCAATGGAAACACTATAGAGGTAGCCCATCTCCCAGAAGACCTTAGAGAATTAAGCATAAGAACCTTCAGAAAGAAGGAGGGAAAAATACCATCACTTGAAGAACAGGAAATAGCCTATATTCAATGGGTCCTGAATGAAGTCGGAGACAATAAGACCCTAGCAGCACAAATTCTTGGTATAGACAGGGTATCCCTTTGGAGGAAACTCAAAAAATATGGAATGGGAACAGATTGACCTTCTATGCCTTCACAATCAATACAGCACTTTCTGCATGTCCAACAACCCTTTCCGTAACACTTCCCATAAGTAACCTCTCTATGCCAGTCCTCCCATGGCTTCCAACAACTATGAGACCTGCCTTCCTCTGAACTGCGGTTTTAACTATGGTCTCATATGGTTCACCTTCTAGGGTCATGGCCTCAATCTTTATGCCTTCTTTATCTGTAACTGCTTTCACTTTATCAACACTTTCCTTCGCCGCTGGCAGGTTTTCTTTCTTTTTAGCAACAGAAAGGACAATCAGACTACCACCAGTTCGTTTTGCAATGCTGATGGCCTCACGGGATGCAGCCTCGCTATATTTCGAACCATCTGTGGCAATGAGAATTTTCTTAAGGTCAAGTTTAGCATCCTTAGGTACAACAAGAACCTTGCAGGGGGCATGGCCTATGGCCTTTGCAGGCACGCTTCCCATCATGAGCCTTTTCAGTCCAGTCCTTCCCCGCCTGCCCATAATGATCATCTCGACCTTATTCTTTGATGCCTCATCAACAATGTATTTATACGGCTCCTCTCCTTCATGCACGATAATTTCGCAATCAACGCCCTCCTTTGATGCTTTTGCCTTGAGTGCCTCCAGGTATTGCCTCGTCTCTTTTTCGGTTTTCTCAACAAGCCCTGGTGCAAGGGCCTCAAATTCAGGATTTATCTCGATTACAGATACGGCAAATAGCTTACTTGAACAGGTCTTTGCTAGGTCTATGGCTTCTTTTACAGCTCCTTCGCTAAATTTTGACCCGTCTGTTGGTAAAAGCAACTTTTCCAATCTTGCTGTTGGACATACTTTATATGCGCTCATCTTAGTGCTCCCCTGCCTTTAGAATTCCGCTTGCTGCGAGAGCCAATACAACAACTTCTATTATTGCTATCACTGCATAGGTAAAATCTTTCTTTTTCAAGAGTATTGGTAATATAGCGAGGTAGCATATAATACTTAGCCCCGCAAGCAAAGCAATGCCTAGCAAATTCATATAATCGCCCTTCCCGACCATTTCCAACCAATCCTAGCCAGTGGGCGCATTGAGAAGATGGATATAATCCGCTAGCTTCATACCCCAGAGAGAGAGATTAAGGGTCAGACTTGCCTATTGACATTTATTATTGATCCTTCAGAAATTTAAAAACCTAATAAAATGCTCCCTCAAATTCTATCCTCGGCTTGCGTGCCATGAGTAAGAATATCAGAATAGATATTTAAATGTCAATAGTCAAGTCTGACCCCCTTATGTTTCTCATCCC
>JACAEY010000007.1 GCA_013388605.1 Nitrospirota bacterium
CTCTGCTTCGACTCCGGTCTCATCGAGGTTACCCGTGATTTTGCTTCTAAAATCGGTTCTCATACCTGTCTTTCTAAGAGCATGAAGTATTATTTTGGACAGATGTGAAAAGACATATTTTCTTTGATAAATTAAAGATTGTTTTCAGGCTTTGATAGATTAATTATTTTGTTTAAAGAGAAAATGTCTTTATTGGTAGAATTAAAGAATATTTACCTGTGCTTAAACATTTTTGTATAAAGCATCCCTCATAATATCGACTGGCGGAGTTACTCCTGTCCATAGTTCGAAAGCAAAGACTCCCTGCCATAGTAACATTCCAAGACCATTTAGAATTAGGCATCCCTTTTTTGCAGCTTCTTTAAGGAGAGGTGTATTTTTATAGATGAGATCGCAGACAATCTGATCTTGCCTTAGCATAGTTGTATCTAAAGGTAACGGGTCTTCTTCTCTTAGACCAAGAGGCGTAGCATTTATCAGTATGTTAAATTTATCAATATTTGAAATATTTTCTAATGTAAAAATATTACCGAAAATGTTATCAAAATCTTCCACAAGTTTACTTGCCTTATTCTTTTCTATATCATACAAATAAACTTTTTTAGCTTCTTTGCATAGGTAATAGCTTAAAGCCCTTGATGCACCTCCTGCACCAACTATTAATACATCTTTCCCCTCAACCGAAATACCGCATTCAAAAAGAGACTGCATAAATCCCCTACCGTCTGTGTTATATCCCTTAAGCACTCCTTCAGAATTCACTATTGTATTAACAGCACCGATAATAGAGGCTTCTTTGTCTATTTCATCAAGAAAGGTTATAACTTTTTCTTTGTGAGGAATCGTTACATTCACTCCTGCAAGATTTAACGCCCTGATAGCTCCAACAGCTTCTTTTAGAAAATTAGGATGTACAGGGAATGCAACATAACGATAATCAAGACCGATTACCTCAAAGGCCGCATTATGCATTGCTGGTGAAAGAGAGTGTTCAACAGGATATCCAAAAAGTCCTGTTATTTTTGTTTTCCCAGAAATTTTCATATTGGTTACTCTCCAATTATACCTTCAATCAATCCCTCAGGGGTTGAAAAGATCTTTTTTACTGGAACCTTCAGTACATATTCCATATCTTTTAGTTTAATATCATCAAGGAATAAATCATCACCTTCTTTTAGAACTACATCAGGTATAAGGACCGCTTCATAACCCTCAACTCTGTCAAGAAGTGATCTTATGATGTCCTTCCCTGTGAGTAGCCCAGTAACAGTAACAGTCTTTCCAAAAAATCTGTTCTCAACAGGAACAATATCTACCTTAACACCTTTTGTCTCAAGGTTCGTAGCGAATTTTTTCAGAAATGGATAGAAAGATATCCCTGTGAAAGAAAGAAATTTCCTTTTATGGAAATGTAACTTCGAAAACCTTATTTTTTTCGCACTATTCATGAAATATTGAACCATTCCTACACCGTTTTCTATTTGAGGAAAATCTCCATATTCTTTAAAAGGTAGAAATGGTAACCCTGCCTTAATGTACAATTCATCTGCACCAAATACAATTGGCTCACCATATTTCTTTTTAAATCTTCTTTGAAATAGACTGATTGTTTTAAGTGCATCGTTTGCATCTTTCTTTTCAACAGGTCTGATTTTATGTCCTCTATATGAGGTAAGTCCAACTGGAACTACTGCGATCGATGATACATAAGGATAAAATCCATGTAAATCGCTGATTGTTTTATATAATTCATTGCCATCATTATAATCAGGGCAAAGAACAATCTGTGTGTGGAATCTTATCTTATTATCGGTAAAAAACTTTAGTTCTTTCATTATATCAGGGGCTTTTGAATTTCCAAGAAGTTTGTTACGCAATGTTCTGTTTGTTGAGTGCACGGAAACATATAGTGGGCTTAATCTCTGTTTAATAATACGCTCTTTATCTCCTTCTTTCAAATTTGTAAGGGTTATATAATTTCCATAAAGAAATGACAATCTGTAATCGTCATCTTTTATATATAAAGTTTTTCGAAGTCCTTTTGGTAACTGGTTTACAAAGCAGAATATACAGTTGTTTCTACAAGTTTTGGGTTTTAATGGTTTAAAAACTGCTCCAAATTCATCTCCTTCTTTTTTAAAAAATTTAAAAGAAAAATCTTTACCATTTCTTCTTACTTTCATTTCAATTGAGGTATCAGAACCATAAAACATAAAATCAATAGGGTCTCTTATCATATGAGAATTAACAGATACAATAATATCACCAGGTAGTAAACCTAATTTTTCTGCCTGACTTTTGGAAAAGATATGCTCTATTTGTAAGCCTTTCTCAGAATGCACGGGTTAATTTTAGACCTCTATATATGTAATGTAGTCCAGAAATTATTGTAAAACATGCTGTTATCCACTGGAATAAAGAATATACTGAGGGTAGGGAGAAGAAATTTAAATTTAAAAGCACATATACTATAAAAATACTCTGTATCCATATTGTTACTTTTCCAGGTAATGATGGTTCAACATTTGACTTGCCAGTAACGACATATAGAAGAAACCATCCTATAATAACTATTGTATCTCTGCTTATCACTGTGATTGCAAGCCATTTCGGGATTAAACCATATGTAGAAAGAATTATGAAAGATGTTACTATTAGAAACTTATCTGCAAGCGGATCGAGAAAAGTTCCCAATACTGTCTTCTGATTTTTAAGGCGTGCAAGAAGACCATCAAAAATGTCTGTAAGTGCTGCAATTATAAAAAGATAGAGAGCGTAGTCATAACGTTTATATATAATTGCAGTTACAAATACTGGGATAATTATAATCCTTGTTACCGTTAAGGTATTTGGGATATTAAAAGAACTCATTTAATGCACCCCAAAAAACATTTAGTAAATTTAGATCTAATGCTATATCACTGCAGTCTAAATATTCTGAAACATGGCTGGATACCGATATCCTATCGATTCATTGTGTTTATGAGGTATCCAGCTTTTATTTGTCTGCTTTTTATGGACAACAATATTTTAATGCATTATTTTGATTAAGGCATATTAAATGGCAGTCCTTGAAATTTGAGTTTTAAACCGAGTCTCTTATAACATCTTATATCTATCTTTTCAGAAAACGGCATCAGTTCCTTATTAACCATTATTTGTACACCTTTAATAAAAGGAATATTTTTGTATATATAGGATAAAATTAACCCTGCGTGGCATTTTTCTACATCATACCCATTTTTCATTGATTCATGAAATGCCTCTCTTAATAACCTTATTGCATTTTTCTTTTTATTTTGAAGTATATTGAGTTCGCCAATTCCAAATTTACAATATATGATACCCCTTTGATCATTTGTTTTTTTAAATAAGAGCAAAGCCTTTATGAAATTATCTTGAGCTTTTTTGTAGTCACCCATCATTTTGTATGTAGAACCAAGACCCCAAAGGGTATAAGAATAACTAACTATGTCGCCGATCTTTTGATAAAGTCTGGTCGCTTTAGAAAAATAAAAAATAGCCTTTTTATAATCATTCAACATTCTGAAGGCATTTCCAATACCACAGTAAGAATATGCCAGCCCGAATACATCTTTAATTTTTGAAAACAACTTATTAGCAGCAGTATAGTATGTGAGAGAATTTCTAAATAGTCCTGCTATCCTTGACGAACCACCAATTCCACAGAGGCAATATCCCATACCCTGCCTGTTTTTAAGCATTTTGAAGATATGAAATGATTTTTTGAATGTCCTTATTGCACCTTTTATATCACCTTTGATCCTTAATGCCCCTGCTTCTGCCCAGAGCGAAAAGGCGGAACCTTCTTTATCACCCTGTTTAATATAGGTTTTTTTAGATTCATAAATGAGCTTCAGAGACTCTCTCCATTTACCTTGTGCCCTCAGAGAAAGCCCAAGACCTATCTTTGCATCTGAAACCCAAGTCTTTTTTTTGTATTTTTTGGCAAGGTCAATTGCTCCTGAATAACTCTCTAAAGCAAGGCCATATTTGCCTATCATCCTGTATATATCACCTAAGGAAATCATGCATTGAATCATACCCTCTACATGGGATATTTTTTTATATTTCTCGAAAGCCTTTTTAAAAAGTTTTGAAGATTGAAAATAGAGTGACTTTTCCTTTAACTTCTCAGCATGCTCAATAAGTCTCTCAATTTCCAAGACATTCTCTCAGTTTTTTCATAAGTATTTTGTAATCGGAGGAATTATAAAAAGCAGATCCCATGACAAGTATATCTGCTCCTGCAGATGCTACATCTCGAGCATTATCGGGGTTTATTCCTCCATCAACTTCTATGAGGATTCTAAGATTATTGTTGGATATTAACTTTTTAAGAGTTTTAATCTTCTCAAGAGTAAGTGGTATAAACTTTTGTCCACCAAAACCCGGGTTTACAGACATTAATAAAGCAAGATCAATTTCTGGTAATATATATTCAAGGTTGCAAATGGGGGTAGCAGGGTTTAAAGAGACTCCTGCTTTTACACTCCTTTCTTTTATCCACTGGATAAGTCTGTGAAGGTGGACTGATGTCTCCTGATGGACTGTTATATAATCGGCTCCAGCATTTATAAAATCTTTAATATATATTTCAGGGTTTTCTATCATCAAGTGGACGTCAAGAGGAAGAGATGTAATCTTACGTATTGATTCTACAATAGTAGGTCCAATTGTAATATTGGGAACAAAATGTCCGTCCATGATATCGATATGAATCATGTCTGCCCCTGCTTTTTCAGTAGCTATTATTTCATCCTCGAGCTTTAAAAAATTAGCAGATAGAATTGAAGGTGCAATCTTTACCATTTCATATCACCATAAAATCAAGAGTCTAATTTATGCCCTATTTGTAAATTATTTGTCAAGCAATATCTAAAAAATATCAAAGGATTGAATATAATTAAAATCCTGATACTTAACCTGAATAATTTAACCCGAATTATGCAAGGCTCAATATAAACCCATATCGCAGGCTTCAGCCTGAGTTTTAAATCATATAAAAGTGATTTAAAAGTTTTATAAATCCACGCAACCGAAAGGTTGCGGCTACACCTTTACATAATACGGGTTTAATAAAGGTGTAGATAAATTGTATCTCCTGTCTTTATATAGGTTTTTGCTTTCGGTTTTTGTGCCCTTATATGGTCTCCTGAACCAGTAGTTTCTACTTTCAAGTTTAATTTTTCTATAAGCTCTTTAGCTTCCTCAACAGGCATATCTGTAAAATCAGGACAGTAATAGATTGATTCATGTGGTCCGGAGCTAACAAGCACCGTTATATAATCACTTATCTTTTCAGTTGGTTCAGGACTTTGTGCTACAATCCTATCCTTTTCGGTTTTATCTGAATGTACCCTTATAACTTTTGCAATCCTCAAACCCTTCTGAATAAGAATTGCCTCAGCATTTGAAAGTGTTTCATTTACAAGAATGGGTATTGATTGAACTCTTGGACCTTTACTGAGAACTACCTTGATTCCCCTTCCTTCCTTAACCTTTTTTTGAGGAGGTACATCCTGTTTAAGAATATGCCCTGAAAGAACCGTTGAGTCAAAATCTTCACCCTCAATCTTTAGATTAAG
>JACAEY010000108.1 GCA_013388605.1 Nitrospirota bacterium
AAATATAATGATATTCGATTAGAAGAAGATAAAGATTAACAAATTACGGTGAATCAATGTGCTATTTTAGCACAGTTTTTTAAAAGTGGAGGGATTCAAGACCTATTGCTACATTGCTACAAAGAAAGGAGATAGAATTAAATGATTGGACTCCTGTTTTCTAAGGAATGTAGCAGGGACGCTTGGAAAGTTTACAATGTTCGTCATAGGTAGAAAAGAGGTCAGTTATTCAAGTTTCGACGAGACAATTTTGTAAATTTTTTTAAGCATATTTAGAATACTGGCTACTTCCCTTATCGGTATCATATTTGGACCATCGCATAGTGCATTTTCAGGCTCAGGGTGGACTTCCATGAATATCCCGTCAACTCCTACTGCTACTGCAGCACGGGAGAGTGGCTCTGCAAATTCTTTCTGTCCACCTGAAGAGGTTCCAAGCCCTCCTGGTAGCTGAAGGCTATGGGTCACATCAAAAATCACAGGATAACCGAAAGAGCGAATAATTGACAGACCTCTGAAATCTACTATAAGGTTATTGTAACCAAAAGATGTGCCCCTTTCCGTTATCAAAAGATTCTTGTTTCCTGTTGATATGAATTTATCTATAATATTTTTGACATCCCAAGGGGCAAGAAACTGTCCCTTCTTTATATTTACAGGTTTACCAGTATTTGATGCAAAAAGTATTAAGTCTGTCTGTCTACAAAGAAAGGCAGGTATCTGGAGAACGTCAAGAACCTCAGAAGCTGGTTTAACTTCTTCTACAGAATGGATATCAGAAATAACTGGGATTCCAAATCTACTCCTCACATCAGATAGAATCTGTAAACCGCTTTCTAAACCAGGTCCTCTAAATGAAGAAAGAGACGTCCTGTTTGCCTTATCATAGGAGCTTTTAAATAAAAGGGGAAGACCAACCTCTCCGCATATCTCCTTCATCTTCTGTGCAATATAGAAAGTGATATCCTCACTTTCTATCACACATGGTCCTGCAATTATGCAAAGAGGGTTTTTACCGCCGATCTTCGTTTCTGCAATGCCTATTTCCCTTGTCAAAATATTTTGCCCTACTTTTTATCCTGAACACCAACTTCAAGATACGGAAACAACGACCTTTTTTCTTTTAAAGATGCCTCAATGAATGCTTTGAATAAAGGATGAGGATCTGTAGGTCTTGATTTAAATTCTGGATGAAATTGACATCCGAGAAACCATGGATGGTCTTCAATCTCTATAATCTCTACTAATTCTCCATCAGGACTCATACCACTTATCTTCATTCCATGTTTTGTTAATATGTTTCTATATGCATTATTAAATTCATATCTGTGCCTGTGTCTTTCAGATATCTCCTTTCTACCATATGACCTGAAGGCATGTGTATTGTCTTCAAGGACACAGGGATATGCCCCAAGTCTCATAGTTCCACCTTTGTAAGAGTCTTCAGATCTAAACTCAATCCTGCCTTTCCTAAAGTCATACCATTTTTCCATAAGGTAAATAACAGGCTCTTTAGTATTTATATCAAACTCTGTACTATTTGCAGAAAGCCCACAGACATTCCTTGCAAATTCTATAACAGCACATTGCATACCGAGACATATCCCAAAATAAGGTATCTTCTTTTCCCGTGCAAAACGTATAGCCTTTAACTTACCCTCAATACCTCTATAACCAAATCCACCTGGAACAAGAATTCCATCTGCCTCTGTAAGAAATCTATCAGGACCTTGAGCATACACCATCTCTGAATCTATCCACTGTAGATTTACTTTCGTATCATTAGCAATGCCACCATGGGTGAGGGCTTCTATAAGGCTTTTGTATGAGTCCTTTAGTCCTGTATACTTACCAACAATAGCGATATTTACCTCATTCAAGGGCTCCTTCAATTTCCTTACAATGTCCTTCCATAGAGTCAGGTCTGGTTCGTGTAAATCTAATTTGAGTCTTTTACCAACGAGATGATCAAGCCCCTCATTATGAAAAATAATAGGAACCTCATAGATAGTATCAACATCTCTTGCTGTAATAACAGCATCTTCATCAAGGTTACAATGAATTGCAATCTTTTTCTTTATATCAGATGGAAGCAGTCTATCTGTTCTGCACAAAAGTATATCAGGTTGGATTCCTATCTCTCTATATTCTTTTACACTATGCTGTGTCGGTTTTGTCTTCAGTTCACCTGCTGACCTGATATAGGGGATAAGTGTGAGATGTATATAAAGTACATTCTCTCTTCCAACATCATAACGAAACTGTCTTATTGCCTCTAAGAAGGGAAGGCTTTCTATATCTCCGATTGTACCACCTATCTCAACTATTACAACATCATAGCCATTGTTCGCTGACCTTATTGCCCTTTTAATCTCATCTGTAATATGTGGCACAACCTGGACAGTCTCACCAAGATAATCCCCTTGCCGTTCTTTAGTAATTACATTGTAGTAAATCCTTCCTGTTGTATAGTTATTTGCTTGAGAAGTTCTTATAGAGGTAAATCTCTCATAGTGTCCGAGATCGAGGTCTGTTTCTGCACCATCATCAGTAACAAATACCTCTCCATGCTGAAATGGGCTCAATGTGCCAGGGTCAACATTAATATAAGGGTCTAATTTCTGTAGTGTTACTTTTAATCCATTTGCTTCAAGAAGGGCACCTATTGCAGCAGCTGCAATACCCTTTCCAAGAGATGATACAACACCGCCTGTTACAAAGATATATTTAGGCATTTTTCCACCCTTTCTAAGTCTTCAGGGGTATCTACCCCAAAGGTTTCAAACAAAGTCTCTTTAACCTTTATCTTGATCCCATTCTCGAGCGCTCTCAATTGCTCAAGTCTTTCTTTAATCTCCAGCTCTGTCGGAGCCATTTTTGAAAGTGCAAGTAGCGCCTCCTTCCTGTAACTATAAATACCAATATGTTTATAGCAGTGAAAAGCTTGTAGCTTGTAGCTTAGAGTTCTGAACCCAAAAATACCCCTAAGGTTTTTGTTCTTCACTCTTTGCTCTTTGCTCAGGGGTTTCCATTCATCTCTGTGATATGGAATAGGGGAGCGCGAGAAGTACATTGCAAATCTATCCTTATCAAAAACGACTTTTACCACATTAGGGTCTTGAATCTCATCAAAATCTGTTATCCTTTTAATTAATGTACCGATCGATGCCCTTTTGTCATTAAGAAGTAAGATAACTTCATCTATCATTTCAGGACGTATAAGAGGTTCATCAGCCTGCACATTAACAACTATATCGCAATCTATTGACTCTGCAACCTCAGCAATCCTGTCTGTTCCTGAGGGATGTCCTCTATCTGTCATCACTGCCTTACCACCAAAAGAGAGCACTTTCTCTAATATTGCTTCACTGTCTGTTGCAACAATAACATCGTTTATAAAATGGGCACCTTTTGAATTTTCATACACATATTGGACTAAAGGCTTACCTCTCAAGGGAGAAAGGGGCTTGCCCGGAAAACGGGTAGATTCATAACGGGCAGGGATTATGACTATAGAAGTCATATTTTAATTTTTAATTATATAATTCTTAGCCGATCCTTGACAACATCTTTCTATAATAAGTATAGTTTATTATATATCTTATTCAGAAAGAAGGAGCATATGGCTACTAAACACAAAATTCCAGGGTCACCATGGAGGGCTTATATTGAAAGCGCATTTTTTGCAAATTCTGTTAAAAAGACCGATATGGTAGAACTGTATGAGCTTGCTTCAAGACAACCTGAAGTAGTTTCAACGACTGAACTCATGTATAAGCCTGAACAGTTTGGTCTACCTAAGAATGCAATGATTCTTGTCTCCAATGATGGTGGGATTGTTGGTAGGACTGCACGGTCAAGGCGTCTCGTTAGAGAAATGGGAAAAGAAAAAGACAGGTATCTGTATATATTAGGAGAGGCTGTCTATAATCTGAACAGGCGTCCAGCATTGTGGCTTGAAGGAATAATTGGATTGCATCCTGATTTTATGGTAAAGGCACATTTATTAAGTCCAGTAACGGATGCCAAAAATATGCTTGATTGGGGTTTTAATTTTACACCGTGGATGAAACCATGGAGTGATATATATGCGAAGTCAAAGGTCATTGATGAACCTGATATCCTTGTATTAGCCGACCCTGAATGGTCGCATCCTGATTTTCTAAATGGACTTGTGATAATTGATGAGATGCAGAACTGTATCGCCATCTTAGGGTTGAGATATTTTGGTGAAAGGAAGAAAGGAACGTTGACACTTGCCTGGACTATAGGAGTTCGCCAGAATATGGTTGCATGTCACGGAGGAATAAAAAAGATTGCTAACAAGCCACCTATTGCTGTATTTGGTCTGTCAGGCTCTGGCAAGTCTTCTATTACTAATAGCCATGACCATGCAGGGACATTGAAGCCTGAGGAAAAAGTCACTGTAATACATGACGATGCATTTCTGATAGATTTAGAAAATGACTTTACTGTGGCCCTTGAACCGAGCCTTTTTGATAAGACAGATGCAGTAATATTTCAGGATCCTCAAATAAGGTATTTTTATTCTGCACAGAATATCGGGGTTACAGAACTTCCTGACGGAAGCAAAAAAATTGTATGCTCTGATATCAGGAATGACAATGGACGGTGTCTAAAAACAAGAGATATGTTCAACCATGCCGATTTCTGTGGAAGACCCGGTATGGTAATCTGGCTGCAGAAGGACACAAGTCTTCCTCCAATTTGCAAGGTCAACTCTGTTGATCTTGCTGTAGCAATGGGAGCCTCACTTAGCACAATGCGTGCTAAAGGGGTTGAAAACGTTGATCCAAAGGAACTTGAAAAATTAGTCATAGAGCCTTTTGCAAACCCTTTCAGGGTTCATCCACTGCTTGTTGACTGCATGCAATTTAAAAAATTGTTCAAGCTTGGGACAGAATGTTATATCATGAATACACATGCATTCGGTATCTCTGATAATCTTATAGATATCCCAAAGGAGCTCTCACTTTCTATAGTTACAGAATTAGTAAGAGGAAGAATAGAATGGAGGGAATGGAAGGCGTTCCAGGGTCTGCTCATTCCTAAAAATGGGAAAGAACTCTTTGGGCCTGATTATGATAAGAAATATAAACCCACAAGAGAACCTGCCTATCTCAGATTTCTGCGAGATAGAATGCAGGACAGAATCAATTATCTATCCAATAAGAGAGACCTTGAACAGGATATGGATAGCATATTCATAGACCCTCTTGTTGCAGCAAGGACCGTGATTGACCAGATCCTGTATCCCATTTGATATAAAAATGCATTTAATGACCCACCATTACAAAGAAAGAGATTACCATGCCCTTGAGGTTGGTAGTGATTATATAAAGGTTATTAGAAAGGCAATATATCTTGGATTCCTCTTATATTGTTAAAGAACTCCTGATAGCGGTCTTCCCTATCCTTATAGCAATAACCTTTCATGAAGTTGCCCATGGCTTAGTTGCATATAAATGCGGTGATCCCACAGCCAAGATGATGGGAAGGCTTACATTGAATCCTTTGGCACATATTGACCCAATCGGAACTGTTATTGTTCCTTTGATGCTCTTCATCATCTCTAAGGGGACATTTATATTCGGGACTGCCAAACCCGTTCCTGTCAATTTCTATAATTTAAGAAATCCAAGGAGGGATTCAGCTCTTGTTTCGGCTGCTGGTCCTGCAGTGAATATACTAATTGCTTTCTTCAGCATCCTTATACTAATTTTTATATATAAGACTTTCACTGTATTTGTTCATTCCATTTTTATAGGTCAAAAGATCATCATACCGCTCAATAAAATGTTACTCTATAGCGTTTCTTTTAATATCTTCATAGCTGCTTTTAATCTCTTACCTGTTCCACCTCTTGATGGAGGAAGGATAGTAACAAGTTTACTACCCCCAAAACATTCCTTCAAATTCAGTAAAATTGAACCTTACGGTATCCTTATAGTTCTCATTCTTTGGTTCACCGGTATAGCCCATTATATTATTGTTCCTATACAGTTGTTTATTAAGCTTATAATTCGAGTATTTCTTTTACCTGTAGGAGGTTTGATGTGAAAGAAAGGGTATTAAGCGGTATGCAGGCAAGTGGTATGATACACCTCGGAAACCTGGTAGGGGCATTGAGCAACTGGGTAAAGCTTCAGGATGAATATGATTGTTATTATTTTGTTGCAGACTGGCATGCGCTCACAACAGGGTATGCAGACCCATCTTTAATAAAAGAATACACTAAGGATATCCTGATAAATTTTCTTGCCGCTGGTCTCGACCCTGAAAAATGCACCATCTTTTTACAATCGAGGGTTCTTGAGCATGCAGAGCTTCACCTTCTATTATCCATGATAACACCTCTTGGCTGGCTCGAAAGGGTCCCGACCTATAAGGAAAAACAGGAGGAACTCAGAGATAAAGACCTGTCTACTTATGGATTTCTTGGTTATCCACTTCTACAGACAGCAGATATCATTATCTATCGCGCAAAATATGTGCCTGTTGGGATTGACCAGGTCCCCCACCTTGAGATAAGCAGGGAGATCGCAAGACGTTTCAATTATATCTACAAGGAAATATTTCCTGAACCAGAAGCACTCCTTACAGAATTCCCGAAAGTTGTAGGTGTTGACGGAAGAAAAATGTCAAAGAGTTATGGTAATGCAATATTTCTGTCTGATAACCAAGAAGAGGTTGAGAGAAAAATCATGACAATGGTTACAGACCCTGCGCGTGTAAAGAGAGCAGACCCGGGAAACCCTGAACGTTCACCAGTATATCAACTCCATAAGATATTTTCCTCTAAAAAGGAGTTAGATGAAGTTGCAGTAGGATGTGCAACTGCTGGTATCGGATGTATTGATTGCAAAAAGATTCTATTAAAGAATATATTTAAAATTTTAGAGCCAATATGGAAAAAACGAAATGAACTAATCAATAAACCTGAGATATTATATGATATAGTCAAAAAAGGTTCAGAAAGAGCTAAGATTACTGCTGAAGAGACGATGCAACTTGTAAGAGAGGCAATGGGTCTATTTTAGTTATTATGCTTAAGATACTCTTATCATTAAAAAGTCCTAAGAAAGAAATCCTGAAGCTTCTTAATAAGCATACGGTTGACATTATTGATGATGACAAAGATTTAATTCCATTAATAGAAAAAGGGAATTATAACCTTTTAATGCTTGAAGGAGACTTCGGGCTAATTCCCTCTATTAAGGCATCTGATCCAAGGGTTGAGATAATACTCTTTGGTGAAATGCATGATACTGCAATCGAAGCAATAAGACAAGGGGCATCTGCATATCTTACTTTTCCTGTTGATGAAGAAAAACTCAGAGAGTTGATCGAAAATATTGATGACTTATTCAGGTCAAGAAAAGAGAGTGCTGAACTCGAAAAGAGGCTTAATGCAAAATACACATTCTTCTCAGAGATTGTTGGTAGAAATCCGAAGATGCTCGATATCTTTGCTTTCATCCAACATATAGCTCCTCATTATAAGACAGTTACAATCACAGGAGAGACAGGAACAGGCAAGGAGATACTGGCAAGAATTCTCCATAACTTGGGTCCAGGTCCTGAAAAGCCTTTTATTGTATGTAATTGTGGCGGGCTTGTAGAAACCCTGGTTGAGTCCGAACTATTCGGACACAAAAAAGGGGCTTTTACAGGTGCTGTAAATGACAAGATAGGACTTTTTGAGGCTGCAGGGGAAGGGAC
>JACAEY010000023.1 GCA_013388605.1 Nitrospirota bacterium
CAATATTTAGCAAAGATTATTTTAAATGATAAGGATTATATAGAGGGGTCACGCAGGTTAATTAGTAAAGAGAGGAAATTCCTCTTTAAGGAATTGGGCAGGATCAATGGGCTGAAACCATATCCATCTGTGGCAAATTTCTTTCTTGTAAAGATTATTGACAGTAGGCTTGACTCTTCAATTTTAACCGGCAGGCTTATCCAGAAAGGAATTCTTATAAGGGATTGCAGAAGATTCAGAGGTTTAAATGGCAGATACTTCAGGGTGGCGGTGCGAACGCATAAGGAAAACATAAAACTTATAAATGCATTAAGAAAAGTATTATGAAACAGTTAATCCTTACCCTAAGAGAGAAACTGGAGAAAGCAGTTAAAAGAAATATCGCATCCTGTCTGCTTTTCTCCGGAGGGCTGGACACGAGTATATTGGCTGCCTTAAATTCAGCTGCCAGGGCAATAACTGTCAGTTTAGGGTCTTTTGGTGAGGATATTCGATACGCTGGATATCTGGCACAAAGGTTAAATCTAAACCATTATCATAGAACTGTAAGTATTGATGAGGCCATAGATTCCATTCCAGAGGTCGTAAAGATCCTCAGGAGTTTTGACCCTGCTATTCCCAATGATCTTGTAGTCTATTTTGGCCTCGAGCATGCCTTAGAATTGGGTATAGACAAAATAGCAACAGGCGATGGGGCTGATGAACTCTTTGCCGGCTATGATTATATGCAACGTATAGATGATCTTGAAAGTTATATTCAAAGAATCTCAAGAAATATGAGTTTTAGCTCTAACAATATTGGCAAGTTTTTTAGGATTAAGATAATCCAACCTTTTATGGATAAGGAGATTATAGATTTTGCCTTACAGATACCTGTGGATTTAAAAATAAAAAAATATAACGGCAAAGTCTGTGGTAAATGGATATTGCGTAAGGCGTTTGAGGATGTATTGCCACCAGAAATTATCTGGCAAGATAAAAGGCCTCTTGAGTATGGTTCGGGAATGACTAAATTAAGGGAGATCATTTCATCAAAAATCTCCGACGATGAATTTGAAGAAAAGAAAAAGCTCTATCCCATAAACTTTATGAATAAGGAACAATTCTATTATTACAAAATATTTAAAGAAGTCATAGGAGAAATTCCTAGACCTAAAGATGACGAAATTAATTGTCCCGGCTGTGGTGCAGGGGTGGGACAAGATAGTTTTCATTGTAGGATTTGCGGGTATGTTTTGAGCTCAGATATATACAGGAAAGGGGGTGACAAGTGATGAAAAAAACAAAGGTTAAGGGCAGAAAGGTTATTGCCCTCCGGAAAAAATGTAAAGCTAAGGGAACAGGCCTAGCACATTACATTTTATTGGATAAGAAATAATTAAGAACTAATCTTTTAATACTCGGGAGACGCTGGCTCATTCTGCTCGTGTCTCCCCCGCTGGCCACGGAGAGAATAAAAAATGGCAAATTACGTGTCATCGCGAGGTATTTATTTCAATACAGGATCTGGGATCTCACTTCATCCCATAGATATCAGACATAAAGATTATATTGGATTGATATCTGCCGATACCGCTTTCTGGGTATTGATTAAAAAAGAGCAGGCTGCTAAGGCCTTAACAAATCCGGCTTTCCTGTGTAAATACCGCGAAAAAGAAAAATCTTTTATTGATGAGATAAGGACATTAAGATTTGGGCTGAAGCCTTCTGCGGTCTATTTTAATCCTACTGACCGCTGCAATCTTAATTGTTCATACTGTTATATTCCGGAAAATCTGCGAAGGCATGGTAGGCATATGTCCACTCAAAGGCTTTTAAAAGCGCTGGAAATCTTGAAAGATTATTTTAAGTCTACTTTACCTGAAAGCCAAAAACCGCAAATTGTTTTTCACGGCGCAGAACCTTTGCTTAATAAAGGAGCTGTTTTTGAAGCCATAGACAAATTTAGCCAGGATTTTCGCTTTGGTATTCAGACAAATGGAACACTTTTGGATTCCCAAGATATAGAGTTCCTGAAATCAAGACGAATAAGTATTGGTCTTTCTTTGGATGGACACATCCCAAAGGTGGCGGATCGCTTACGCCGAAGGTGGGACAGTCGCGGCGTTTCAGAGAAGGTAATATGGGTAATCCAGCAGCTTAGAGGCTATGATAATTATTCTGTAATTTGTACTGTAACCAAGGAGAATATGGCTTCGCAGGTTAAAATGGTTGAATTCTTACATCGCATGGAAGTGCCGACCTGTATGCTTAATCCTGTACGTTGCACACTTATCGTAGCCCGTAAGCATAAACCTTTGGATTTAGATATAGCCAAGCATTATCTATGTGCACTGGATCGAACGTATCAACTTTATCAAAAAACCGGGCGTAAACTTATAGTAGCAAACTTTGCCAATATTTTAATTGCTATTATTGCTCCTTTAGCTCGCCGCTTGATGTGCGATATCTCACCCTGTGGTGGCGGAAGATGTTTTTTTGCGATTTCAAGTAATGGAGATTTATTTCCTTGTAGTGAATTTATCGGTCTAAAAGATTTTAAAGGAGGGAATATCTTTAAAGATGAAATTAATAATATTCTGAAGTCAAAGCCGTTTAAACTTGTTACAGAGAGGATGATTGAAAATATTGAGCCCTGCTTTCGCTGTGCTATACGGCATTTCTGTGGGGCTCCTTGTCCAGCCGAAGCGTATGGAATGAACGGGGCAATGCAAAAACCGGGAGCGTTTTGCGAACTTTATGAAGAGCAGGTTCGCTATGCCTTTCGTTTAATTGCTGATGGCAAAGAAGAGGCGTACCTCTGGGATGACTGGGACAAAGCAACCTCTATTAGTCTGGAATTAACCAAGCTTTAATCAAGGGAGGCGAAGTAACTATGAGAGTTTTTGTTTCCTGGAGTGGCGGCAAAGAAACATCTCTTTCCTGTTATAAGGTAATGCAAAATCAGGATGTTAAAGTTGCGTATCTTCTAAATATGATTTCAGAAGACGGTAAATATTCTCGCTCTCACGGAATTGGCTCTGATTTATTGAAAGCACAGGCAGAAGCGATGGGGATTCCTATTGTTCAAAGAAAAACTACTTGGGGAATTTATGAGGAGGAATTTAAAAAAGTTGTTTTAGAGTTAAAAAAAAATGGAATAGATACCGGTGTCTTTGGAGATATTGATCTTCAAGGGCACAGGGATTGGGTCGAGAGGGTTTGTAATGAAGTAGGTATAAAGCCACTATTGCCTTTATGGAAAGAAGAAAGAGAAAAATTACTTAAAGAATTTATTGAGGTGGGCTTCAAGGCAATAGTCATTGCTACTAATTCTCAATTTTTAGGTCACGAATGGTTATCTCGTCAAATAGATGAAAAGTTTATAGAAGATTTAAAAGCAATAGAAGGAGTTGACCTCTGTGGAGAAAAAGGTGAATACCATACCTTTGTCTATGATGGTCCTATTTTCAAGAAGCCGGTAGAATTTATCTCTGGAAAGAAAGTATTAAAGAATAAACATTGGTTTTTAGAACTATGTATAGCAGAAAAATTGATTTAGATTTAGAGGGTATAAAAGCAGAAATAATTTATCATCATTTTAACGATATTGAGATAAAAACTTTTCTTTTATCTTTTGATACGAGAAGAAGGGTTTTATCAACCTTAGAAGGATTTAAAGAAGTAAAATTTGTTGGTAATCATTATAACCCGCCACAACTTTGGGATTTTGTTCATAATAATAAAAAAAGTTATGAAGAAAAAATATATACTGATTTAGGTTTAAACCTTAAAGATGTTGCAATGTTGTATACTGGTGCAAATATAGATAATATCTCTATTAAAACTGAAGAATATAAAAATGTTAAAATTTCTGCTTGTGTTACTGCAGGAGTAAAATCCAATGCTCAGAGGATAGGTGAGGATAAGGCCGGGAGTATAGAAATAAAAGAAGGTGAATTTAAGAGCTTAGGAACAGTAAATATAATCCTTTTAACCAATGCTTCTTTTAGTGATGGAGCGATGGCAAGAAGTATAATTACTATTACTGAAGCAAAGACAATTGCTTTTGAGGATTTAAATATAAGAAGTTCATACAATCCTGAAATTCAGGCAACAGGAACTGGAACAGATAATATTATAGTCGTTCCAGGTTTAAGCTTTGGTCAAAAAATTACTTACACAGGTGGGCATGCTAAGGCAGGAGAAATAATGGCGAGGGTAGTAACTAATTCTGTAAAAGAGGCCATTTTAAAACAGGAAAAAGATTTGAAATGAAAAAGAGAAAGATTCCTCAGATAACATTTGCTGAACATCCGGATCAAGAAAGGAAATGTTGGATTGCAATCTCGGGTTGTAACTTTGATTGTAAGGCCTGTATTTCTGTAGCAAAAGAGGGTATTGGTAGAGCGCTTTCTGTTGCCGAATTAATAGATTTAATTGTGAAAGGTTGTCAAACAATTTATAAAGGGAAAATGGTAAACAGGGTATGTATAACTGGTGGTGAACCTCTTTTAGATAAAGAATATTTTCTATCTTTGACTAGTGAATTAGAAAAAATTTCTGTTGAGAAATTTGAACTATCCACAAATGGTTACTTTCTTGACGAGGAACTATTAAAAAAATTGTCTTCTTTAAAGATTGATTTACTGGTTAAGTTAGATTTGAAAACCTACAATGATGAAATTCATAAAGAATATACGGGAAGAAGTAATGCTAATGTATTACAAGCAGTAGAGTTATTATCGCAATATGCATCTAAATTGCATAAATTTGGCCTAAGTTTTGTTGTCCGCACAGTCTACATGCCAGATATTTTTGGATTAGAAGAAATTAAAAAAATAGCAAAATACTTAAGTAAAGTTGACAAAAATATCTGCTATAGAATTCAGCAATTTTCACCTGTGCATGGGAAGAATATTTCAAGGAGACCAACATTTGAAGAGATGCTTATAGCTTACAATGTTGCAAGAAGATACATGGACAATGTTATTATTTCTACATATCTTCCGACAAGACCGGAATATAATTATGTAGAAGTTCGTGCTGATGAATTATTAGATGTTTTTAATGAGATTGATAAAAAATCTGCTCAAGTTTTAGAAAGCTGGAATGTAAAATATTTCACTATGAACCAAATCCTGAAGGAGAAAAACTAAAATGGGAGTATACCATATAACATATGTGACTGAACTAAAAGAAATCTGTCTTTATTTTGATGGAGAATGTCAATTTTCCTGCCATGGTTGTATAACTCATTGGCATCCTGAAGATTGCCATTTAGAAGAGAGTGCATCTTTAGTAAAACATCAAGGCATTAATATAGATAAAGTTATTGCCTATTTAAGACGACTATCATTTAAAAGGGTAATCTTTTTAGGTAAAGAACCAACGCAGGATATGGATTTCTTGCCTTTAGCAAAAATATTAAAGGAAAAGTTTTCTACTTATAATATTTTTCTTACCAATGGGTGGAGATACATTAATGATAAAGCGTTAGATGAAGTTTGTGTAAGCATTAAGGCAATTACTCCCCAAGTTTTTAAAGATTTCACAGGTATGGATAAACCTGAAAGGGTTTTAGAAAATTTTAGAAGATATGTAACTACGCATCACATTAAGGTACGTGCTGAAAGTGTTCTTATCCCAAACTATATTGATGAGCGTGAGATTGAAAATATTGCCTGCTTTATATCAAGGGTTAACAAGACTATCCCTTATCGCATTGATGCGTATATCCCATTTGATAACGACAGATTTCCAAGACCAACCACAGATGAGATGAATAAGGTAAAGGCTATTGCACAAAAGTATCTTGAAAATGTGTATGTACTTCATAATGGTGTAAAAGTAAGATACCCTGTAACGAGGATTTATTAACATGCGTAGATTTCGAGCTTTAGTTCTATCGCTTGTATTTGTTTTTCTTCCCGCACTTTTTTATTCTCAGGGGTATCCTCAAAGGATAATCTCTTTAAGTCCAGCGATAACTGAAGAACTCTATCTTCTCGGAGCAGGAGAAAGAATTGTTGCTAACACAGTATATTGCAAAAGACCCCCTGAAGCAGAAAAGAAAGAAAAAATCGGTTCAGCAAGAGAAATAGATATAGAAGGGATTATTGCCCTTAGGCCAGATCTGGTAATCGCGACATCCCTGACAAGCCCAAAGAGCGTAGAGAAGCTTAAGGGCCTTGGCATCAATGTTGTTGTATTCCACACAGCAAGGAACTTCTCAGGGCTCTGCAATCAGTTTCTTGAGTTGGCAAAACTCATCGGAAAAGAAAAAGAGGCACAGAAGATATTAAAGAGCTCTTATAGAGATGTAGAGGCAATTAGGAAATCTGTTGCGGGGCTATCAAAGACAAGGGTTATTGTCCAGATTGGAGCAAGGCCTCTTTGGGTAGCAACTAAGGATTCTTTCATCAATGATTTTATTGAGTTTGCTGGCGGAATAAACCTTGGCCCTTTTGGTAAGGGTGGTCTTTACAGCCGTGAAGAGGTGCTTAAACGAAATCCAGATGTAATCATTATTACTACTATGGGTATTGTTGGTAAAGAAGAAAAGAAGATCTGGCAGAAATATAAGACTATAAGTGCAGTAAGAAATAATAGAATCTATATTGTTGATTCTGATAAACTCTGTAGCCCTACTCCGGTAAGTTTTGTTGAGACCTTGGAAGAAATGGTTAATATTTTACATCCACACATATGAGAAATAAATTAATCTATTGGCTAATTTGGATATTAGTTTTGGGAGGGATTCTTTTAGGAATAAGTATCTTTTCTTTATCTGTTGGTTCAGCCGGAATACCCGTTAAGAAAATTGTCTTTTTAATTTTAGAGGGCAAAGGCACTACTGAATATAGCATCATTTTTGACATTCGCCTGCCACGCATCCTCTTAGGTTTTGCAATAGGTGGAGCTTTGAGCCTTGCTGGAGTCATTTTACAAGGAATGTTTCGCAATCCCTTAGTTGAGCCTTATACCCTGGGTATTTCAGGTGGGGCGGCATTAGGAGTATGTCTAAATATTGTTCTCCGATTACATCAGACATTTGGGATTTTTACTTTACCCCTTTTTGGTTTTCTGGGTGCGAGTTTAGTTATTTTGCTGGAGTACTCTTTGAGCATAAGGAGAGGCATATTAAAGATTCAAGGACTTCTTCTTACTGGAGTAATGATAAGTTTTATCGCTTCATCTTTGATTATGCTCATAATGGCTGTCTCTCGTGTAGAAGACCTGCATGGAATTGTCTTCTGGATGATGGGCTCATTAGAAGAGCCAAACTGGTTTCTTATAAAGTCAGTAGTTTTAGTATCTATCTTGGGGTTGATTATCTCTTATGTTTTCTGTCTTGATCTTAATGCCTTTTCCTTAGGTGAAGAAGAGGCATTACATCTGGGTATAAATATAGAAAGAACCAAGCGTTTGCTGTTTATTCTTGCCTCTTTGCTTACTGGTTGCAGTGTATCTATAGCTGGAATAATTGGTTTTGTAGGATTGGTAGTCCCCCATTTTGTACGGATGTTTGTTGGAGGTGACCACCGTATTCTTTTAGTTAGCTGCTTTCTCTGTGGAGCAGGTTTCTTAATTTTCTGTGATACTTTGGCAAGGACAATTATTTCTCCTATGGAATTACCAATTGGAGTAATTACTGGCATATTAGGAGGTTGTCTTTTTGTTTACGCCTTAAGTAAGAAGCAAGTTCTATTGGGAGAGAAATAATGCTTGAGATAAAAAACCTTACCTGTGGATATGATTCAGGATTTCTCTTGAAGGATATTAACCTTAAAGTAGAGAAAGGAGAACTTACAGGAATAATTGGACCTAACGGGTCGGGAAAGACTACACTTCTTAGGGCAATAACGAGGGTCATTGGACCCCAAAAAGGTGAGATCCTTCTTGAAAAGGAGAATATAGAAAGATTTAGTTTTAAAGAACTGGCTAAAAAAATAGCCGTAGTTTCCCAGAATTCCGTGGCAGACTTTATGACTGTAGAGGAATTTGTTCTTCTGGGGAGGATTCCTCACCGCAGGAGGTTACAATTTTTAGAGACTAAAGTTGATGAGAGGATTGCACAGGAAGCAATGGCCTTAACTGGCACCATTCAGCTTAAAGAAAGGTTCATTGGGGATTTAAGCTGCGGAGAAAGACAACTTGTGGTTATTGCCCGTGCCTTAGCGCAAGAACCAAGACTGCTTCTTCTGGATGAGCCTACCTCTCATTTAGACATAGCCCATCAGGTGAAGATTTTAGACCTCATAAAAAAACTGAATAAAAATGGTCTTACAGTTATTATAGTTCTACACGAACTTAACTTAGCCAGCCAGTATTGTGACAGATTGATTCTCTTTAATAATGGTTTTATATACAAGGCTGGCCCTCCCCAGAAGGTATTGACTTATGAGATTATTGAAGAGGTTTATAAAACAGTTGTGTTGGTAAAAGAAAACCCTATCTCTTCTAAACCTTACGTTTTCTTGGTTTCCGAGGAAGAAAGGCAAAAGAAAGGAGGGGCGTGATGGAAAGAAAAGGGCTGATTCAAGTTTATACCGGTGACGGCAAAGGTAAGACAACCGCTGCTATAGGCCTCATTGTGAGGGCAATTGGGCATAATCTTAAGGTTTGTTATATCTATTTTCATAAAGACCCTGAAAAATGGGAGTACGGGGAGCACAGGGTCTTAGAGAAACTTGGCGTAGATATCTTTGGATTTGCTAAAAAACATCCACATTTTTACAAAGAGATAGATCCGGTTGATATTCGCAAGGAATGTCTTAAAGGTATAGAGTTTATTAAGAGAATATATCAAGAGAAGAGATACGATATCCTTATATTAGATGAGATAAACATCTCTTTGCGCGATGGATTTTTGAAAGAGGAAGAGGTCTTAGGGATATTGGATTCCAGGCCAGAGGACTTAGAATTGATATTAACAGGCCGAGGTGCTCCCGAAAAGATAATAAAAAGGGCGGACTTAGTTAGTGAAATAAAGAACATAAAACATCCTTTTGATAAAGGTATAAAAAGAAGAGAGGGAATAGAATATTAAATGAGCAGGTAATTAGTCTTCATCACAGGTAGTGCACTGAGTGGCAAGAGTACCTTTGCACTTAAAGAGGCATAAAAGATTTCAGGTAAGAAGGCATACATTGCAACTGCAGAAGCACTCGATGAAAAGATGAAGGAGAGAATTGAATGGCATAAAAAACAGAGAGGAGATGCTTGGGATACTTATGAAGAGCCATTGAGGATCGCTGATGTAATTAAGAGTATAGGTGTGGAATATAAAGTAATTATTTTAGATTGCCTCACATTGTGGCTATCAAACCTTATGTATGCTGATTTGAAAATCACAGATTCAATTAATGCCTTTATTGATGTTTTAAAAAACGTAGGGACAGGGCAAGCCCTGCCCGATAAATTAAATACATACAAATTTAATTCCTCAAACTTCTGATAATTATGAGGCTGGAGTCCGATATTATTTTTCTGATGAAATATATTCTCAGATTAATTTTTTTAGGATAGAAACAGACAACGAAATCTTTTTTAATCCATTAACTTATATTAATGAGAACTTAGATGGTATGACCCGCAGAAATGGTATAGAGTTTTCATTAATTGCAAAGATACTCAGGTGGTTGACATTAAAAGGAGGATATACATATTTAGATGCAACAATAAGAGATGGAACATTCAAGGGTAAAGACATTCCGAATGTTCCAAGACATAAAGCAGTAGTTGAGCTAATTTCTCCAGTAGGAAAAGGTATCACCTTTATTCTTAATGGTATATATATTGGGGAACGTCCTTTTGTTAGTGATTTTTTAAATGAATTTACTTATCAAAAAAGTTACTTGATACTCAATAGTAGAATGATGTATCAATGGAAATCTATAAGTGTATTTTTAGATATAAACAATTTGACTGATAGAAGATACTCAGAATATGGAGTTGTTGGTGGATATCCTGTTGAAAAGGCTTTTTATCCTTCTCCAAGAATAAACTTCTTTGCTGGACTTCGGTTAAATTATAAATGACAATGGGCATTAAGCAGAATATTTTAGTTTCTCTTATATTTCATATAATATTATTCAGCCTATCTTTTTCTGTTAATTTCAGGGAGAGGTCAAGACCTCTCCCTGAAGATTATATAAATGTTTTAATTGTTGAGCAAGCGACAAATACAACAAAGTCAGAAAACCTTTTTTCTTTATATCCCCCTCAAGTATTAGAAAGAAGTATGGTTTACAAAGAAAGGATTGCTTCTCCAGATCTTGCACTGAGAAATATGGGATTCTTCATCCACCTAATGAGAACTCAGAATGACAGAAAGCGAGGCGGTGATATAAGGCAAGATTTTAATAGAGGACAGGGAACTACAGAAGATACTAAGAAAGAAACTCTTGATATATCAATAAATAATGTTGCGGTTTCAGAAGAAATGAACACGTTACATGCCAACACAAAGGATAACGAATTTAATCCCCCTTCACTGCCCTCTGACCCTTCTTCATCCCCACTTAGTAATAAAGTGGGAATTGAAGAGGGAATAGGCAAAATCCAGTCAAGTGATGTATTCCTGAAGGGGACTAAAAAGGGAGTCAGTAATAGTCAAAAGGACAAAAGTCTGTACGCCTTTATAAGGTCTGCTATAGAGCAGGCAAAGAATTATCCTCTCCTTGCAAGGAAAAGAGGTTTTGAAGGGACGGTCATAGTAAGTTTCAAAATAGATGAAATGGGACTACCGCAGGATATAAAGATACTAAAGAGCTCAGGTTATCAGATACTCGATGATGAAGTAACAAAAATACTGAGGAAGGCTTCACCCTTTCCTGAGTTGAAAGAAGAAATAGTAATTCCTATAACATTCAGGCTTAAGGAATGTATCTCAGATCCTTGATTGCAAATAGCTACAAGCTTCAGCTGCCGATTTAAAGATTTCAAATTACGCAAACTAAAGTCTACGGATACAAAAATTAGATTACGAGCTAATCTTATTTATCTTCTCAATGAGTAAATCCCTTACACCTTTATCAAACAATATCTGAGCGTGATTTAGTGCAAACTCATAATGCTCATTACTCCATGGAATCTTTGAACTCTCAGCAGATACTAATCCGTCCCCGCTTCCTTTCTTAATCTCATCAGGAAAAATTTTATCAGGGATGACTTTGTGAAAAATTTCAGGGACTGAGAATAGTTCTTGAGGTTTTAAAATCCACCTCCACGAGTTTTCTTCTTTAAGTTTGTCCCACCGCCATCTATATAGACAAAAAAGAGTTGGGTCTGTCCCCCCAACAGAGATGTAGTATACCCATTCAAGAGGTTCATCTTTTAAAGAGCTTATAAGGGGTGAGTTAGGAAGTAGCTCTTTAAGTGCATTACTCTTTAAGAAATTAAGTATATGTTTTATAGAAGATGAAAATTTGCCTTTATCAACATTTTTGAAAAAAGGATCTATTAAAGATGCAATGGGTTTTAAATAACAGGCAACTTTCGCTATAGAACTACCCTTATGTGGGGATGAGATTGTTATAAGACCCCTTATTGAGCTGTCTTTTTCCATAAGATATTTCCTCGCAATGATTCCACCTCTACTGTGTCCTATTAAAATAATTCCGGCATTCGTCATCTTGCGAGCTGATTTTATGACCTGCTCCAGCTCAGAGACAATAGCATCTATAGGTCCTGCGGGTCTATTCTGGCTCCATGCCAGCACAGAGTAATTTTTCTGATATAAGTCATTAAACAATGTTTTTATTACTTTATGCTGTTCTCCTGTTGAAATTATTGAAGTCTTTTTAGGTTCCTCCTTGCAGAACCCGAAATCTTTCACAGCAGGTCTTTTACTCAAGAGAGTTGCAAGTGGGATTCTTCCTCCGAGGATACGTGATTTTGAGGGGTCAATCCATATATTTTTGTCCATTCCAAGTCCGTGAATGAACACAATAGCAGGTTTGTTAGGATTACCTTTGTTAATTGCAATGTCTAAATCCACTACTTGTTTCTCTTCTCCTCTTCCAGTACTTCTCAATCCCAACAGCAAAGAAAATCACAGATGATAGAACAAGCGCGGTCAAAAGCTCATTCAAATTGAGAGGCTGTGTTTTAAAAACTGGATTAAGAATTGGGATATATATTGTAGCCAGCCCATAACCTTTAACTTATTGGTAAGTATTGAGAACCTCTGTCAGTTTCTCTTTAAACATTTCTGGATGTGTACCTTCCCAATAAATCTTCCCGCACTCATGGCATCTAAGAAAATTTTGGAAATTATGGAAAACATAGTCAGGGACTAAATCTCTGATCTCATTTTTATCGGTGACACGTGAAAGCTTACCATTACATATAACACACCTTGCAAGGAGATGGAAATCATTGAGGTTAAGGGTATGTATTACCTCACGAAGTTGCTGGAAAGGTTCATTTGAATTGATTAAAAGATAATTCTGCATACCCCTTATCTTAACAAGTCTTGTGTCTCTGGTAAGTATAACCCTATCTTGTTCTTTTGCAATCCTGATAAGTTTTGTATCACTTATATTGGAGTCATAGAGGGTATCAAAACCAAGAAGCCTGAGCCATCGAGCAAGCCTTCCAAGCATTACATCGGCGATGAAAATAGGTCTACGGAAATCAACTTTCAATCTTTGGTTCAGTAAATATCTGTTCGAGTTCTCTTTTCACAAAGGTATTCTTATATTTAGCCATACCGGTACCAGCAGGAATTACCCTACCCATAATTACATTTTCTTTAAGCCCCCTAAGCTCATCAACTGCTCCATTTATTGCAGCCTCAGTAAGTACCCTTGTAGTCTCTTGGAATGATGCTGCTGAAACAAAACTACTGGTCGTCAAAGAAGCCTTCGTTATACCAAGTAATATGGGTTTACCTTGAGCTGGCTTGCCACCTTGTGTCTTGATTTTCAGGTTTTCTTCCTGAAATTCCAATTTATCCACCTGTTCACCGGGCAGGAACATGGTATCACCTGGATCTTCTATCCTTACCTTCTTCATCATCTGCCTCACAATAATTTCAATATGTTTATCATTGATAGATACACCCTGCAACCTGTAAACCTTTTGAACCTCATCAACAAGATATCTCTGGAGATCTTTTGGTCCGAGTATGTCGAGTATATTATGAGGGTTAACAGCACCATCCATAAGAGGCTCTCCAGCCCTGACCCAATCACCTTCATGAACACTAACGTGCTTACCCTTTGGAATTTGATATTCCCTTACTTCATCTCCACCTCTGACAACGACAACACGCATTCCTTTCTGTGCACTCCTAAATTCTACCATCCCACTTATTTCAGCAACAATTGTCTGCTCTTTTGGACGCCTTGCCTCAAAAAGTTCTGCAACCCGGGGAAGACCACCTGTAATATCCTTCGTCTTTGTCGTCTCTCGAGGAATCTTTGCAAGTATATCTCCTGGGGATAGCACATCATTCTTTTCAACAAGTATATGCGCACCTGATGGGAGAAGATAACGTGCAAGATTTGTAGTACCAGGAATTTTTGAAGTTCGTCCTTGTTCATCTTTTATAGAGATCCTCGGTCTCATGTTTGCAGGGTAATCAATGATCACCTTATGTGAAAGCCCTGTTGTCTCATCAACCTCCTCTTTTACTGTCACTCCTTCAATAATATCGCCAAAAGCTACCTTACCACCTACCTCTGTTAAAATTGGAGTAGAGTAGGGATCCCATTCAACAATTCTCTGCCCAATCTCCACTTTCTGCCCATTCCCCACGAGTAACTTAGCCCCATATACAACTGAATATTTTTCCTTTTCTCGCCCTTTGGGATCTACAACTGCAATACTCCCATTTCTGTTCATAACAACAAGAAGACCTTCTCTATTTTTGACAGTGCTTATATTTATGAACTTTATTATTCCTGAATTTTTTACTTCGAGAACCGTTCTCTCTACCACCTTTGCAGCTGCTCCTCCTATATGAAATGTTCTCATTGTGAGCTGTGTGCCAGGTTCACCAATTGACTGGGCTGCTATTATACCTACTGCTTCACCCAGTTCCACCATTTCACCTCTTGCAAGGTCTCTTCCATAACACTTTATACACACACCGTACCTCGATTGGCAAGTAAGCACTGACCTTATTTTGACTCTATCTATTCCTGCATCAATTAACTTCTGACAAAGTTCTTCATCTATTTCCTGATTCCTCCTCACGATTACTTCCTTTGTAATCGGATCCTTGATATCTTCTGCAGCAATCCTACCAAGAATCCTTTCTTCAAGTGGCTGTATTATCTCTCCACCTTCTACAAGTGAAGTAACAGTTATCCCATCATGTGTATTGCAGTCTTCCTCTAACACTATCACATCCTGAGCAACATCAACAAGACGTCTTGTAAGATAACCGGAATTTGCAGTCTTAAGTGCTGTGTCTGCAAGACCCTTTCGAGCTCCATGTGTTGAGATAAAATATTGTAAAGGGGATAGCCCTTCTCTGAAGTTTGCTGTAATAGGGGTCTCTATTATCTCACCAGAGGGTTTTGCCATCAATCCTCTCATTCCAGCAAGCTGTCTTATTTGGGCAGTGCTGCCTCTTGCACCTGAGTCAGCCATCATGAAGATACTGTTGAAAGATCTCCTTTCTTTGAGTTCTTCCTCTGTAAGGGTCTTTCCTTCCTCTGCACCAAGTTCTTTCATCATCTCATCAGCTATCTTCTCTGTAACATTTGCCCAGATATCGATAACCTTATTGTATCTTTCACCATGAGTTATAAGACCATCTGCGTACTGTTTTTGAACTTCGATAACCTCCTGTTCAGCAGCCCGTATAAGTCCGGGCTTCTTTGACGGTATATGCATATCATCCATACATATCGATATACCAGACTTTGTAGCATAATGGAAACCAAGTTTCTCCATGTTATCTAAAAATACAACAGTTTCTCTCTTGCCTAATTTTTTGTATGAATATTCTATAAGTTTGCCAATCTCTTTCTTTGTAATGTCTCTATTAACCATGGAGAAAGGAATCGCCTTTGGTAATATTTCACTGAAGAGAATCCTCCCAGCAGTTGTATCAACAAAATCCCCATTCATTCTAACCTTAATCTTTGCGTGTTCTTCCAATATCCCTCCATCATAAGCAATTCTTACATCTTCAGGATCTGCGAATATCATACCCTCACCCTTGGCACCCTTCTTTTCTTTTGTAAGATAGTAAATACCCAATACCATATCCTGAGTGGGTACTAAAATAGGTTTCCCATTGGCTGGAGAAAGTATATTATTTATAGACATCATGAGCACCCTTGCCTCTATCTGGGCTTCTATTGATAGGGGAACATGAACAGCCATCTGGTCTCCATCAAAATCTGCATTGAATGCAGTACATACAAGGGGATGGAGTTTTATCGCCTTACCTTCAACTAGAACTGGGTCAAATGCCTGTATACCTAATCTGTGCAAGGTCGGAGCGCGGTTAAGAAGAACCGGATGTTCTTTTATTACTTCTTCAAGAGCATCCCAGACCTCTGGAGACTCTTTCTCTACAAGCTTTTTAGCTGCTTTTATAGTCGTTGCATATCCTTTTGACTCGAGCCTATTAAAGACAAATGGTTTAAATAGCTCAAGTGCCATCCTTTTCGGTAAACCGCACTGGTGAAGTCTCAATTCTGGTCCCACAACAATAACAGACCTGCCTGAATAATCAACCCTTTTACCAAGTAAATTCTGCCTGAATCTACCCTGTTTCCCTTTAATCATGTCGCTCAAGGATTTAAGAGGTCTCTTAGTTGTAGTCTTTAATATCCTGCTTCTTCTACCATTATCAAATAATGCATCAACGGCTTCCTGTAACATCCTTTTTTCATTCTTGATAATTACGCTCGGTGCCTTTAACTCCATTAATCTCTTTAACCGGTTATTCCTATTAATTACTCTTCTATATAAGTCATTTAAGTCAGATGTAGCAAAACGCCCTCCTTCTAAGGGTACAAGTGGCCGGAGATCAGGAGGAAGAACAGGTATAACATCCATAATCATCCATTCAGGTCTATTACCAGACTTTCTGAATGCCTCAACGACTCTTAATCTCTTTGTCAATCTCTTCTTAACACCAAGGGATGATGCCTCTTTTATTTTGAGCTTTATTTCTGCAGCAAGAGAGTCAAGAGCAATTGCTCTGAGTAGTTCTCTAACCGCCTCAGCGCCCATACCTGCCTTAAATCGAGAACCATATTCCATTGTCTTCTTCTTGAACGTATCCTCTGTAAGAAGCTCTTTTTC
>JACAEY010000024.1 GCA_013388605.1 Nitrospirota bacterium
ATTTCACTATTTGCTATGATTTGCTCTCATGGTCTCTGCAAGCTTCTTAATCTCTCCGAGTTTGTTTTTTTTCATCGATCAACCTCTTTCTTTATAAAATTTAATAGTCTCAGTAATTGCAATTAGTCTCCGTCTTTGGCGAACTTAAGCAGATGAATTACATAAGGCGGAGAAATCTAAAGTTCTGAAAACAAATATTACTAAACTTTTAGATGCTATTTCGAACAAATATGGTTCCTTTCTTACTTAGATTCGTCAATAATGCTCAAGACAATCCGATCAACCTCTTCAGCCAACTCTTTGATATCTGCGTTTGGATAAAAATCTGCTATCACTTTTGGTCTTAGGGCACTTATATATGTCTTACCACCTGCAACATATACGCTTATAGGACAAGGTAGCATTAAAGATATTTTTATGTCTTTTTCCAATACCTGACTTGCATACTTTGCATTACATATCTCAATAATCTTCAAAGGCTCTCTGTCAAATCCTTTTGAGGCAAGTGTTGCTTTAACATCATGAATATGAAGAACTCCAAATCCTTTTTCTTTACTCTTTGCCTCAATGGTTGTAACAGCTTCATCAAAGGTCTTGTTTGTTTCAACTGTGTAATCAAATTTATCCATTTTTTAGCTCCTTTAATTTTTTATTTATATTTTTGCAATAAATTAGTTTCTCAATCCTGATTTCATTTTACTTCATCAAGTCATCCTTCATCTTTTCAAACTCTTCTTTGCTTATCTCACCTTTTGCATATCTCTTTTTCAGAATATCAATGGCACTCTCTTCTTTCTCAGTTTTCTTGGCACTCCCTGCGATTACTTTAACTAAATAAACAACTCCCAATATCACCAAAACCCAGAAGAGAATCATGAAAAGCCAACTAAAACCGTATCCCATCCCCCATCCATAATCCCAGTGCATACAACCTCCTTTACAACAAATTATCTTTTAAATTTCTGTTTTTTGGTTTTCCGCCCGTTTCAACTCTCTCGTCAAAAAGAAATTTAAAACCGTCCGTATTCCCACAATAGCTCCAAGCTGGCCTATATCCTGCCAGGTTGGAGAAATCGCTGTCCTCAGAATATCAGCGCCTATTAAAAATTCAAGGCTCAGAGAGAGTGAATGACCAAGATGATTTCGACTTTTTGTTATTGCAAGATAATCTGATTTCACAAATAATGTTTTTTTAACATAAATAACCAAGGCTCCAATAATCCCGAATATTATGAATAGGACAGCTATCCCCTCTGCAATAATTGCAACGTGATGTGCAACAAGTTTTATGAACTCAGACATAAATATAGTACCTCAATAAGACCTTTCTTGTAATATTGAGATAGCCTCTTCATCACTTAAATCAAACCAGTTTCTGTAAGCATCTGCAACAGCGAAAAAAGAGGTTCTTCTAATATTTAGACAATATAACTCATCTACCTCTGAAAGGAGCATATTGACTGTCCTCTGAGGGGCAGTAGGAACAGCAACGATAACCTTACTTGCATCTCTTCTTTTGATAAATCTCACTGCCTCATACATCGTATATCCAGAGGCAAGACCATCATCTACAATTATTACATCTTTATTCTGTAAATCAGGAAAAGGTCTTCCACTTCTGTATATCTGATTCCTTGCCTCAACTATCCTTTTTGTCTTTTCCACCTGCTCTTTTACCTCTTCATCAGTGAGCCCCAGCCGGTTCATAAGTATCTCATTAAAAACAACCTCACCATCAGGTCCAACTGCACCAAATCCAGCCTCTGGATTACCAGGTATCTGAACCTTTCTCACTATAATTAGATCCAGTAAAGCCCCAAAGGACTTTGCTATCTCATGTGCCACAGGCACACCTCCTGCTGGTACTGCAAGAATAATTAGATTTTTCCACTTATATTCATAGAGTATGACAGAGAGCCGTTTTCCTGCTTCAGCCCTGTCATCAAATACATGAATCTTATCTCTAAGTGTGATATCTTCAATTAATCTTGCCATTAAAATTCTTTGCCCTTATGCATTAAAAGAAATCCGAATAGTTAGGCACCAGTTAATATCCTGAAAAATTTTCAAATATGATCTTTTTTTCACTAATTCCTATTTCTTTAAGCAAAAGAGTCCTCAGGTAACCCACCATCTTCGGTGGTCCACACATGTAGAACACCCTTTCATCATAATCAGGGATTTCTTCTATTATCATTTCTGAAGTAATAAATCCTATTTTCCCCTTCCACATTGTCCTGTCTAAAGGACTGTCTAATATATACACCACACGTAGCTTTTTATTTTCTGCCTCCATCTGGATAAAATCTTCATAGAAGATTATATCCCTTTCTGTCTTATTACCATACAGGATAACGATGTCCGTATCGATCTTTTTATCACATACAAACTTACATATGCTTCTCACAGGAGTAATGCCTATGCCGCCTACAAGAAAGGCTGTCTTTTCATATTCGCCACAGAATGTAAAGGTTCCATAAGGCAAACTGATTCTCGCCCAATCTCCAACCTTCAAGGTGTCTAATGCATGGGAAAATTCGCTTTCTGTTATTTTTTTCGTGAATTCTACATAAGTATTCTCCGTTGGAGAATTAGAAATGGTAAAATGCTTGGAGGCTTCCCGGCTATCTATTTTTATAGTTACATGGAGAAACTGGCCTGGCTTGAATTCAATATGTTCCGGAATTATAAATCTGAAACTCTTTACATTATAAGTTCTCTGGATTATCTCCATAACCTTTGTCTCGAATTCTTTAATTCCCATAATACAGCATCCTCACAGGTCAACCCATTACCTTTTGAGAAATTCCTAATAATTCTGTATAAAGATTCTCTGGCATGACATACCTCCTTTAAAGGGTGTTTAAATATGCAATAAGATTCAATATATCTTCATCTGAGAGATATGAAAATGAAGGCATATCCTTATATGGATTTCTTATTTGATTTGCAACATTCTCAGGAGTTGCTGGTTTTTTGCTCACTGGCAGAAGAGGATTTTTAAGTATACCCTTATGACCAGGACCTACACCCCATTTTGTGCTACTGGTTTCATGGCAGAAACTACACTTAGATTCATATAATTCCTTACCCTTAACTATACTTTCAGTATCGTTCTTCACATAAAACCTCTTTTCCTCAAACCTTATTTTTTCTACTCGTTTTACAGGTATGTCAATGCCAAATTTTGTAATAAGGAGATAGTATCCTGCGGATGTTCCTATCATCCCGATAGTTAAAAGTGCTATCAAGATACCAATTATCTTAACCTGGTTATAAAACTTTTTATAAATATGTATAAAAGACAATTTTAAAAAAAGCAGAGTTATTACGGAGATAGCAAATATAGCGTGAAAGGTTGCTCTTGGTGAGGGTTCTGCCTTTGTTTTGACAACAAAGTCCAGACAGAAATAAGCAATCAAAATATAGAGTAAAATATATACCTTTCCATTTAATCTATGTAATTTTTTCAGCCTTTCTATATTAAACCTATTTTCTAATCTTCCAAAGACCTCAAACATTGTAAATATAGCAAAAATTGTAAGAATAAATAATAAGATAGATAATAAGGACTTAATAAAGAATATCGGCATTCAACCTCCATATTAAAAATAGAGGAGAGACGGTAAAGCCTCCCCTCTCAATTTTAATAACCCGGCTTTTTGGATGGAGCTTCAGTTGGTTTCTTTGCAAGAGACTTGATATAAACAACGATATCCTTCATCTGGTCAGACTTTGGGTCTATAGCCTTGCCTTTATTTGCATTCTCTATACAGAAATTTACAGCTTCTTCAAGGCTATTTTGTGTTTTCCCCATTATTTTAAATTCTCTCTTTTCTCCTGCCTTTTCTAATCCTTTTCCACCAGGATGGCAAGAATTACAGGACTTTCCTGCTGTCCCGTTTGCAAATTTCGGATCATTGAAGAGTACCTTTCCTTTTTCTACATCAGCAGCAAATACGCCTGAAAAGATTAGAAACAGAACAACTATTGCAAATACTCCTATTCTCAGAGCCTTCATCTTCTCACCTCCTTTCTTTGCCAAATACCAAAAAATTTATGAATTAAATGGGTTATAAACCTATATTTTCAAGAGTTCATTTCTTTATAAACTTCTCTCACTCTTTTTTTTATTTATAAACTTTTCAGGCTCTTTATCGAACTTGTCCTTGCAGACCTTTGCACAGAAATAGTATGTCTTGCCTTTGTATTCACTTGTGGCTGCTGCCCTCTTTTCATCCACATTCATTTTACATACAGGATCTTTTGCCATTAAACTTACCTCCTTTCACTTCAAAGTATTTCACTATTTACTATGATTTGCTCTCATGGTCTCTGCAAGCTCCTTAATCTCTCCGAGGTCCTTTACCATCATCTCCCAGCCATACCAGTATGCATAGTCTGGATTAACATGGAAAAATGCCTGGAACGTGCGCATGCGATGCTTAATATACATTTGTAATAACACCTGATCAATGTATGAGAGCTTTTTCATATCTCCACCTCCAGTCTGCATAAAGTAAAGGAAATCAGGATACGCAAAGGAATAGTTGTCAGGTTTCTTTATAATACCGTCTTTGTAAAGCCCAGCAACAATCTCAATCGCCTCTGCCATAAGACGATCAGCCTTTTGCATGATACTATCCCCCATCTTAAGTTGCTCGCGTGCATATCGTTCAGAATGGCATTTACTGCAGGTCTTTATCATCTTTTCACGTTCTGCCCTCCATGACTCTTCAGTAAGTCGAACCATGTCTGCGGCTTTAATAGCTTCAAGGCGTGCAGTCGGTTCACCAGTTTCTGGATTGAGGACACCAAGGGCTTTTAGAATTGTTATCCTATCAGCCTTCCATTGAGGGTCATCTGGCATCGGTAGCCTCACACCAAGAAAACCCCATGCAGTCCTGTTTTCATGTGTCCCATTAGGTAGATGGCAGTCCTGACATTTTGGAGCTTGAGCATCTTCGGGTAAATTCCCCGAATCCTTTATAAACCAGCGGGAACCATGTTTTGCACTACTCCACATCTCCCACTGAGGGTGATCAAAACCCATATGACACTGCTGGCACGCCCTTGGATCAAGAGCCTCTTTTTTAGAAAATGTATGTCTGGTATGGCATTCATCACATGAGTTGTTCTGATAGCGATAACCTTTACCCCACTGTTCTTTTCTTTGCGCTTCAGTCTTGATACCCATATTATGACATCCTCCACAACCTCTTCCACCCTCAATCAATTCATCAGGTTCAACATGGCTAACAGGCAAAGCATTCATTGATATCCATCCAAAATTATGTTTACCCTTAACAAATTCATCAAACTGTTTTTGGTGGCATGTGGAACATAGATGCTCATCAGGGAGTTGAGCAAGATTTATATTATGTGGTCCTGTGTGTTTTGTTCCATGACAAACTGAACAGGTTACATCTATCTTACTGTGCTTGCTTGAGTTCCAGTCTCTCACTAAACCGGGGTTTATGCCTTGATGGCACATGATACAGTTTTCTTCTGCATTACCCAATTTAACAAAGCAGAATAATAAAACACCTGTTAAAAAGAGTAAATTAAATACTGCTTTTTTCATCTGATCAACCTCCTTCTTTATAAAATTTATTTTTCAGTTGATAATATACTTAATTAGATGGAATAAAAATAGGATAAATTCTGATTTTTTTGTAGGACTTTTACTGATAATACTATCCGAAATTTTCCTACATTAGATTATGAACTTATGATTAGTTTCTTATTTGCCTGAGGAAAGTTGCAAAAGGGCTTCTCTCGCTGCAAAAGTTTCTGCCTCTTTTTTACTTTTGCCTAATCCCCTTCCAAACCTCTTACCTTCAATAAATACATCTATTGTGAAAACTTTCTCATGTTCTTCTCCCTCCTGTTTTATAACCTTATACTCAGGGAGTACACCAAATAGCATCTGAGTCTTTTCCTGTAGCTCGGTCTTAAAATCATAAAACCCGGTAGAATCTATAAGTGCATCTATTTTATTTTTAAATAATTTAAGAATAATCCTTTTTACCTTTTTATAACCACTGTCTAAGTAAACTGCCCCAATAAGCGCTTCAACTGCATCAGCTAAAATAGACTTCTTTATCCTTCCCCCTGTTGCTTCCTCACCTTTACCAAGTCTTAGGTATTTCCCGAGAGTAATGGAATCAGCTATCTCCGAAAGGGCAGACTCTTTTACAAGGTATGATTTTATCTTCGCCATTGCTGATTCAGTAAATTTTTTTTCTGATAAGAATAGATACTCAACTATTACAAATCCGAGCACAGAATCGCCAAGAAATTCCAACCTCTCATTATGTAAGATTGTCTTATCCAAATTCTCATGATAAAAAGAACGGTGGGTCAATGCCTCTATTAAAAGCTTCTTATCCTTAAAAATATAACCAAGACTTCTTTCTAAATTATCAAGATTTTTCACTTAGAAATTTCAAGAAATTATTCAACAAATTTCTTTAGAAGAATACATGCATTTGTGCCACCAAAACCGAAGGAATTAGACATCGCATAATTTACCTCCATCCTCTTCGCCTTATGGGGAACATAATCAAGACCCTCACATTCAGGGTCTACATTTTCAAGGTTTATTGTCGGAGGAACTATATCATTGAAAACAGTCAACACACTGAAAATAGCTTCAACACCACCTGCAGCACCAAGTAGATGACCTGTCATAGATTTGGTTGAGCTTATCGCAATCTTTTTTGCATGCTCTCCAAATACCCTTTTTATAGCAGCACTTTCAAGTTCATCGCCTGCTTTTGTTGAAGTCCCATGTGCATTTATATAATCAACCTGTGACGGCTCAACTCCACCATCATTTAATGCAATTGTCATACATCTCGCGGCACCTTCACCCCCTGGAGAAGGAGAAGTTATATGGTAGGCATCTGCTGTCATTCCGTATCCTATTATTTCTGCATATATCTTTGCACCCCTCTTAATAGCACTACCGAGACTCTCCAGAATCATTATTCCTGCACCTTCTCCCATTACAAATCCATCTCTATCAATATCAAAGGGTCTGCTCGCTTTTTCAGGTTCATTATTTCTTGTAGAGAGCGCCTTCATAGCATTAAACCCTCCTATTCCAAGGGGAGTTATAACAGCCTCTGCTCCCCCTGCTATCATAGCATCAGCATCACCTCTTTGAATAATCTTAAAAGCATCACCAATAGAGTGGTTTCCTGTTGCGCAGGCTGTTGAAATCGCAGAGTTAGGTCCCTTTGCACCGAATCTTATAGATATCTGACCAGATGCAAGGTTTATAACTAACATGGGTATAAAAAAGGGCGTAATTCTTCTTGGTCCCTTTTCCAGTAAAACTGAATGGTAATATTCTATTGTGCTCAATCCACCTATTCCAGAACCTGCAATTACGCCAACCCTTTCAGAATTCTCGTTAGTTATCTTAAGCCCAGAATCTTCAAGTGCCATAGTTGCAGAAGCCACTGCAAACTGGATAAAGCGGTCCATCTTCTTAATGTCTCTTGCTTCAATATAATCTTCAGCATTAAAATTTTTTACCTCACCAGCTATCTGTGTTGGAAATTTAGAGGCATCGAAAGATGTAATCTTTCCGATGCCTGATTTTCCATTTATAAGGTTTCCCCATGAAGTCTTTACATCTAAACCAAGTGGTGTTATAAGACCAAGACCTGTTACAACAACTCTCCTTCTTTCCATTTAGGCTTGTGCTTTTTTCTTATTGATATATTCAATGGCATCTTTAACTTTCACAATCTTTTCAGCATCCTCATCAGGTATCTCAATCCCAAAGGTCTCTTCAAATGCCATCACAAGCTCCACATTATCTAATGAATCTGCACCGAGATCCTCAACAAAAGATGTTTCAGGTGTAATCTCACCTGCATTTACTCCAAGCTGTTTTGATATTATCTCCTTTACCTTTTCTTCTACCATAAAGCCACCTCCACTCTAAAATTTCAAATGCTAAATTTCAAATATCTAATTTTGGAATTATATCTTCTTTTACATATACATTCCACCATTGACATGTATTACCTGCCCTGTAATATAACCTGATTCTGGTGAAGCGAGAAAAATAACTGCATTCGATACATCTTCAACGGTCCCGAACCTCCCGAGAGGGATAAGTTTTCTCATCTCCTCTTTAACATTCTCTGGGAGAACATCTGTCATAGCAGTTTTTATAAACCCTGGTGCAACAGCATTAACAGTGATCCCTCTACTTGCATACTCTTTTGCTGCAGTCTTCGTAAGACCCACTATCCCAGCCTTTGAAGCGCTATAATTTGCCTGTCCCGGATTGCCCATAAAAGCAGCTACAGATGATACATTTATAATCCTTCCGTACCTTCTCTGAGACATATCTTTTATAGCCTCTCTTAAGCATAGAAAAACTCCCTTAAGATTGATGGCTATTACTGAATCCCAATCTTCATCTTTCATACGTATCATGAGTCCATCTCTTGTTATTCCGGCATTGTTTATCAATATATCAATTCTGTTAAATTCCATTTTAATTTCACTGAATACCTTTTTTACTTCCTCTGGATTTGAGACATCAAGTTTCATTCCAACGGCTTTTATACCTGACGCTGAAAGATATGAAGCTGTCTTGACAGCCATGTCAGAATCTATATCTGCAATTACTAAATTTACACCTCTCTTTGCAAATCCTCCTGCAATTGCCCTTCCTATTCCTCGTCCTCCACCTGTTACTATTGCAACCTGACCTTTAAAATCCATTAAAGCCTCCATTAAAACTGGCATTAATTGTAACAAAGAGGCCTTATCTTTTCCAGTCTTCAGATGTTTACATTAAAAATTTATGTCTGATATATTTTCTTTCGAATTTTTTTCATCAAAATTACACATAATTTTACTTTGAAGAACGAGCCTCATATTTGTTTCTCTGATAGTCTGAAATATTATTTTAGGCAGATGTGATACGATATTAAATTTTTAAAAGAAGAGGGCACTATATTATCGAAGCTTTAATAGAATTTAGAAACTAATTTATTACCATAGAATTGCTAAAAATTAAGGGCTATCTTTATTTATCTCATCTATTAACAGCTTTACCTTCTCTTTTATCTCATCTCTTGCCCTTCTAAACTCATTCATAATCTCCTCTTCTGTTCCTACTGTTCCGACAGGGTCTTTAATTGGCCAGTGGATTCGTTTTATATGTGGTGGTGTCCATGGACATGTTTCTTCAGCATTCCCACATAATGTTACAACAATATCCATTTTTCTAAGTAGGTCTTCATCTATCTCCTTAGATTTTTGTTTTGATATGTCTATACCGATTTCTTTCATAACAGCAATGGCTCTTCTGTGAACACCGGCAGACATTAGTCCAGCACTGTGGACTTCTACTAAACCCTTTCCAAATTCCTTTGCAAACCCCTCTGCCATCTGACTCCTGCATGAGTTTGCAGTGCATAAAAACATAATTTTTTTCATTTGAAGTTGATCATTCCTTGGCTTGCTGAAATTTCGTTATCTTTAAAAGAATGACATGGTAATCCCATTATTCGAGACTGCCATGTCATCCCAAATGGATTCGGGATTTCTCCCAATGACCATTTATAAATTTACTGACAACTATCACCTGAGGTTGGACAGGCACATGGACTCTGATTCATTCCGCTTATAGCAAAACCCTGCTCTTCTGAAAAATCTAATGTTGCGTTCATGAGCATAATGTTTGCTTCTTTATCCAAAAATATTTTCAAACCATCTTTATTAATTGTTAAATCACCATCCTCTGGATTCAGGGCTACACCCATAGCCAGAGATGGTCTTCAACCACCTGCTGATACAAATATCCTTATTCCCTGGTTTACGAGATTTCCTTGTATGAGAACCTCTTTGAGCTTCTGAACTGCTGTTTCAGTTAGATTTAGCATCTTCTCCTCCTTAAAAAATCATCATTTATTAATAATATCATTTTTTATTGTTTAAAAGGTAGTGATTTGTTACGGTTCTATAATCAGGTTTAATCTCTTTTGTAAATGCTGTCCAGAAACACCCTTTTATCTTGTCATTTTCCGACTTGTGTTCAGCCCGATAGCAAATATATCTGTTAGCATATGTCCTGCATCACTTAAAAGCGCAAGGTGGATTAATTTGATTGGAAATATTAAAAATATAACCTACTCTATTATCTTTGGGACCCTGTAAAACTTATCTGTGTGGTCTGGTGCATTTGCTAATGCATTTTCTTTTGGGATTGAAGGTCTTAAAATATCATCACGCATTACATTACAAAGTGGCAAAACATGAGAAGTAGGTTCAACATCTTTTGTATCAAGTTCGTTTAGCTTTTCCATATAATCAAGGATCCTGCTCAACTGAGAACCATATAACTCTTTTTCTTCTTCTGAAAGATATAACCTTGAAAGTAATGCTATATGTTCTATCTCTTCACGGGATATCTTCATTCCTATACCATTATAACTTTTCAAGATTAGCAAACTTTACTAAAAGTCTCTTAACGCCGAAACTCGAAAAATTAACAGTGACCTTCTGCTTATCACCATCTCCGTAGCAATCTCGTATTACACCTATCCCCCAAACCGGATGTTTTACCCTGCATCCAGTAGTATAAACTGCATAGATATGTTTGGTCATTGTTCTTTCCTTTAAGGGTTCATGCCTTGATGTCCATTGAGGCAGTTTCTTCTCTAACCATTGACAACAGTTTTTCGGCACATCTTTTAGAAATCTTGATGGTTCCTGTTCCTGCAATTTTGTATAAAGCTTTCTCTTGCTGGCACATGTTAACCAGAGTATATCTTTAGCTCTCGTTATTCCCAGATAAAATAGTTTACGCTCTTCTGCGATCTCTTCCTGATCTTCTATCGCCTTACAATATGGCAACACTCCTTCCTCAAGTCCTATAATAAACACAACAGGAAATTCAAGACCCTTTGCACTATGCAATGTCATGAGTGAAATGTAATCTCCTTTTTCTATTTCGTCCATATTTGTTGACAGTGATACTCTGTCGAGAAAATCTTTTACGTCTCTGTTACCTGCTAATAGGATAAGTTCTTCAACATTTTTTATCTTTTCCTCATCAAAAGTTTTTGAATATCCTGATTTTTTGAAGATTGTTTTTAAAATATCAGATGCATGTCTTTCTCTCAAAGCAGAGATGCTTTCAATCAGTTTAATAAATTCCAAAAGTTTCTCTTTCACAGATGGAGGAAATTTATCACTCCGAGTAGATGCCTTTATAAAATCATAAAGGGATATAGATTTTTTCTTTGCTTCATGTTCTATTTTTGAAAGTATAGATGCACTTATACCCATTGATGGAGATTTAATAGCTCGCCTTAGGCTAACGTTGTCTTTATGATTGATGGCTAAACGTAGATAAGAGATTATATCCTTTATCTCTTTCTTATGATAAAAGCTTGAATTCCCAAGCACTCGATAAGGAAGACCTTCATTACGAAGAGAATCCTCTAACACCTTTGACTGTAGGTTTATACGATATAAAACAGCAAAATCTCTATAATCATATCTTCCTTTAAGATACAGCTCTTTAATAACCTTAGCAATATATTTCGCTTCTTCTTCATGTGTATTGAAGTAACAAAAGACTACTTTTTCGTCATTGTCTTTATTTGTCCATAATTTTTTATTTTTTCTTTCAGAATTCTTTGAGATTACAGCATCTGAAACAGCAAGAATATTTCTTGAAGAGCGATGATTTTGTTCAAGTTTGATAAGTTTAACGCCTGGGAAATCTCTCTCAAAACACATGATAGTATTTGGTTCAGGGCTTTTGTATCTGAATATGCACAGGTCATCGTCTCCAATAACACATACTCTAACATGATAAGATAAAAAAAGTTTAAGAAGAGTGTATTGTGCATAATTTAATTCCTGAAAATCATCTACAAGGATATACGAAAACATATTACAATATTTTTCAAGAAGCTTTTTATTTCTCTCAAAAAGTCTCACAGTCAGCATTATAAGGTCATCATGGTCAAGGGCATTGCTTCTGATTAACTCATCCTGATATCTGATATAAACCTTTGCAAGTTTTTCATCAAATCCAAAACCATCACCTGATGTAAGAAACTCATCGGGTCCAACAAGAAATGATTTAAGAGAACTTATTCGTGAAGCAATACCTTTATAAAGGGCTTCATGAATTTTAAATTCCTTTAATATGTGCCTTATAAGACAGTGTTGATCATCCTCATCATAGATGGAATAGGTATTATTAATACCCAATTCTTTTATCTCCTTTCGGAGTATTCTGTTACAATGTGATTGAAATGTACCAATCCAACAGTTATAAATATCATTGTTAATCATACAGGAGATCTTCTTTCTCATCTCATCAGCAGCCTTATTAGTAAAGGTAAATGTTAATATTGAATCCGGTTTAAATCCCTTTGCCTTCACCAGATAAGAGAACTTATGGGTTATAATCTTTGTTTTACCACTACCTGTACCCGCAAGTATAAGCAAAGGACCATCAGAATAAAGGATTGCTTCTTTTTGTTTCTGGTCTAAACCCTGAGTGAGAATATATTTTGACATATCCCCTTATTAGAATAACAAATCTTTCCTTCTGCGTCTACCTTTATTATCATTCTACTGTCACGCTTTTTGCAAGATTCCTTGGTTGATCGACATCACAGCCTCTTAAAACTCCCACATGATAAGCAAGCAACTGAACAGGAATAGCCATCATCACAGGTGTGAGGTAAGGATTTGTGCATGGTACAACTATACACTTATCTGAAATCTTAAAAATTTCATTATTAATAGAATCATCAGTAATTGCTAATAATATTCCTCCTCTGCTTTTAACCTCCTGAATGTTAGAAATCATCTTTTGATATAGGCTATCCTTTGGAGCAATAATAATAACTGGAAGTTCCTCATCAATTAAAGCAATTGGACCGTGCTTCATCTCTCCCGCAGGATATCCTTCTGCATGGATATATGAAATTTCTTTAAGTTTCAATGCCCCTTCTAAGGCAATTGGATAATTAATGCCCCTTCCGAGATAAAGAAATCCTTTTGCCTTAAAAAATTCTTTTGCAATGTTAGCTAACTTTTCATCAATAGATAAAACGTCTTCAACCTGGGTAGGAAGCATGAGAAGTTCTTTTAATAACTTCCTTGATAGGTCATCTGATATTACACCTTTAGCCTTCCCCATACCAATTGCAAAAAGATAAAGAGCAACAATCTGTGTTGTAAATGCCTTTGTTGAAGCAACACCTATTTCTGGACCTGAATGTGTATAAAATACATAATCAGCCTCTCTCGAACATGTGCTCCCGACAACATTGCATATGCTTAAAGTCCTTGCACCAAGTGTCTTTGCCTCCCTCAAAGCTGCAAGTGTATCAGCAGTCTCTCCAGATTGAGTTATTACTATCGTAAGGTCACCCTGTTTAACTAGTGGTCTTCTGTAACGAAATTCAGATGCAATATCAACCTCAGTAGATACCCTTGAAAGATCTTCAATCAGGTATTTACCTATAAGTGCAGCATGATAGGATGTACCGCAGGCAACAACGAAAACCTTTTCAATTTCCTTCATTTGTTTAATGTTTAATCCAAATTCAGCAAGATTAACCTCACCCTGTTCAGGATTAAACCTACCTCTCATAGTGTCTCCAATTGACCTCGGCTGTTCATAAATCTCTTTAAGCATAAAATGTCTGTAACCGCCTTTTTCTGCCATTGAAAGATTCCACGGCACAGACCATACATTTTTCTTAACAGGTCTACCATCACTACCTTTAATAACAAACCCTTCGTTATTCAGAACAACCATTTCTCCATCATCAATAAATATTGCATCTCGAGAATAACTCAGAAAAGCTGGTATATCTGAAGCAAGAAAATATTCTTCGTCTCCTAAACCCACAACAAGAGGGCTGTCCTTTCGTGCACCTATGATCTTCTCCGGCTCGTCTTCCTTGATAATTACTATAGCATATGCACCCTTAACATCCTTAAGTGCTTCTCTAACAGCATCCTCAAATGGGTACTTCTTAACATAATCCTCAATAAGATGACAGAGGACCTCTGTATCTGTCTCTGATTTAAATTCATATCCCTTTTCTAACATTTTTTCTTTAAGGTCAAGGTAATTCTCGATTATTCCATTATGTGCGAGAACTATGCTACCTGACCTATGTGGATGTGCATTTTCGTCAGAAGGCTTTCCATGGGTAGCCCATCTTGTATGTCCTATTGCGGTCTTACTGAGAGGATTTTCTGATTCAAGTATCGAAGACAGCTCTTTTATCCTCCCTGTACACTTTCTTATCTCAATAGAGTTTCCCGAAAAAAAAGCAATGCCCGCAGAGTCGTATCCTCTATACTCAAGACGTCTTAACCCTTCTATCACAATAGAAACTGCATTTCTTTTCCCGATATATCCTATTATTCCGCACATATTTAATACTAATTAGCGAAGAGTATATTGCATAGAGTCCTCACTTTATGCTTTTTCCCCCTTGCTCTTTGCTCTTTTCATTTTTAAATTTTCACTTCCAAATTTTATTCTTCTTCTTATAACCCAGTCTTTTATATTCTTTTGCTTAACCCTGCTTAAGGCAAGAGACATTGAAGGGACATGGTTTGTAATCGTTGATCCAGCACCTATATAAGCACCCTTACATATTCTCACAGGTGCAATTAGCTGTGAATCACTCCCGATAAATACATCATCTTCGATAAAAGTAGTATGTTTATAATAACCATCATAATTACAGGTAATCGTCCCTGCACCTATATTTACATTATTGCCAACCTTTGAGTCACCAAGATAAGTAAGATGACCTGCCTTTGTGCCTGATCCTATTACTGATTTTTTTACTTCAACAAAGTTACCTATTTTTGCACCTTTACCAATTATAGAATTTGGACGAATACGTGCAAAAGGACCGATAGAGGCATTACTTTTTACAGTTGACTCCTCTATAAGAGTAGAGTCTTTAACATTTACACCCTCTCCTATTATACTGTTATAAATCCGAACGTTCGGATATATATAACATCCTTTTCCTATCCTTGTGTTCCCTTCAAGATATACATTCGGGTAAATAAAGGTGCCTTTCCCTATCCTGACATTTGGAGATATAAACACAGAAGAAGTATCCATAAAATTAACACCCTTATCAATCCATTTTTTAATAATCCTCTCCCTCATTAATTGTCTGACTTTTTCAAGCTCTTGCATAGTATTTACTCCAATTAATTCATCCTCTGAGCCAATACAAAAAGCATCTACTTTTATAGCTTTATTTCTTGCTATTCCTATCATATCTGTCAAATAATATTCACCTTTTGATTTATTAGGACTTATCTCTTCTAAAATACTCAAGGCCTCAGACTCAATAGCATAAACCCCACTATTGACCTCATTGACTTTCTTCTGAAACTCTGTTGCATCTCTGTCTTCAACAATGTAAAGCAATTCATTATCCTTATTTCTTATAACTCTCCCATAGGAATCCGGCTTACTCGCAAAAAAGGATAGCAGAGATATAACATTCATCCTTTTTTTGTGAAGTGTTAAAAGTCTCTTCAGGGTATTCGGAACAATAAGAGGTGTGTCTCCATTAACAACAACAACAGTCCCTTTGAAACCTTTAAGCACAGGAACTGCCCTTAGAAGAGCATCTGCAGTTCCTTTTGCTTCCTCCTGCTTTACAAAGATAGTTGAACCTCTTTCCTTTATTGAATTTTTTATTTTGCTTAAATGTTTACCTGCAACAACTATTATAATCTCTGGGTTGAGCCCATATAGTACGTCGAGCACATATTGAATCATTGGATAACCATAAATTGTGTGAAGAACTTTTGGGAGAGACGATTTCATTCTTTTACCAAGTCCACCTGCAAGAATAACACCTGCAAAACTCATTATTTCACCTCTGAAATCCTCTCGGGTGCTGCAATACCACCTGAAAGAATAATCTTTACCCCTTCCTCAATTGGAATGTCAGTATAAAAAACTTCCTTTTCACCAAAAAGTGCTATTTCACCAAAATAAAGGTGGTTTGTTGGAATATAAACAGCCTTGAGGGATTGTTCAATACCATCTCTTCCTTTTTTTATAGTATATTCTTTCGTAAGAAAACCGAAAGAGTAAACACCTGGCCTCGGATATTCTACAATAACGAATCTCTTAAAAGATGAATCTTTACTCTCAGGAGAAAAAGCATCAACAAGTTGCTTCACTGCAGTGTAGATACTCTTAAACACAGGGATCCTGAGCATTATTTTTTCAAAAAATTCTATAACCTTTCTTCCAAAGACATTGGTAGAAATAACCCCAACAATAAATATAAGAACTACTGCGGATATAAAACCCAGACCCGGAATATGGTAACCAAGGAAATTGTCATAGAAAGTCCCAATTAGACCATCAATAAACTGGAAAAACCATCCAATGATTAAAAGAGTAAAAATTATAGGAATAGAGACAAGAAGTCCTGCAAAAAATCTTCTTTTAAAAGTTGCTTTGATAGAAATAGCCCTTTTACTTCCCAACTTTTGCCATTACCTCGTCAGGAATATCAAAGTTTGTATATACATTCTGGACATCTTCATGGTCTTCAAGTGCATCGATTAATCTGATCATCTGTTCCGCAGACTTTTCACCAAGGGCAACATAATTTTTAGGTAGCATAGTTATTTCTACAAGAGCCATGGGAATGCCTGCTGCTTCAAGAACTGATTTCACTTTACTTATATCTTCTGGAGCCGTAATAATCTCATAGTTTTCTTCTCCAGGATCATTCTTCATATCTTCTGCACCGGCCTCAAGGGCCACTGACATCAATGAATCTTCGTCGATCTTTGCTTTTTCAACAAGTATATATCCTTTTTTTTCAAACATCCAGGATACACAACCTGCTTCACCTAAGTTTCCACCATTTTTACTCATAATATGTCTTATTTCTGAAACAGCTCTATTTTTATTATCTGTAAGAACTTCAAGAAGAATAGCTATCCCACCCGGACCGTACCCTTCATATATTGATTCCTCATATGTTAAGCCAGGCAATTCACCGGTCCCTTTCATTATAGCCCTTTTAATATTCTCGCTTGGCATATTTACTTCCTTTGCCTTTTCTATCACAGTCCTAAGTCTTGGGTTACTATCAGGATCACCACCGCCTAATCTTGCAGCAACAGCAATCTCTTTAGCAATCTTAGAGAAAACCTTACCTTTTCTTGCATCAACAACAGCTTTTTTATGTTTTACCTGTGCCCATTTTGAATGGCCTGACATGTTGAACCTCTATATGAACTTTTAGGCAAAACTCCTTGTTAAGAGATATTTTTATGATAATTCTATAGAAAATATACTGTCAAGATTCAATACCGTATTCTTTAATCTTTGTGAAGAGTGTCTTGTAGCTTATGCGGAGAATTTCTGCTGCTTTAGTCTTATTTCCTTTTGTTTCTTTGAGGACTTCAACAATTCTTTGAGTTTCTGCAATCCTTAGCGCCCTCTTTGCAACATCTTCCAAGGTTCCACCCATCTGTAATGATTTAACATCGTCAGTGGTAACCTGCTTCGAAATAATAATATGGTCAGGTGTAATAGTATCTCCATCACAAAGTATTATTGCCCTCTCTATTGTATTTTCAAGCTCCCTTACATTACCTTTCCAATGATAGTTTATAAGGACTTCAAGTGCATCCTTCGAAATATTCTTGAGAGGGGTCTTTATCTCATGACAGTATTTATTGATGAAATATTCGACAAGTAAAGGGATATCTTCCTTTCTCTCTCTGAGAGGCGGTATCCTTATTGGAAAAACATTCAACCTGTAAAAAAGATCTTCCCTGAAAGTTTTTTCATCAACAGCCTTTTCAAGATCTTTATTACTTGCAGCAATAATTCTAACATCCACTTTGATTGGTCTGATACCTCCTACTCTCTCTATCTCAGATTCCTCAATAGCCCTTAGGAGTTTTGACTGCAGTGTAAAATCCATATCCCCAACTTCATCGAGAAATATTGTGCCTTTATCTGCAAGTTCAAACTTTCCAATCTTTCTATACTCTGCTCCTGTAAAAGACCCTTTTTCATGTCCAAAAAGTTCAGACTCAAGAAGGTCTTTAGGTATTGCCGCACAATTAATTGGTACAAACGGATATTTCAGCCTTTTACTAAGATTATGGATTGCACGTGCAAATAACTCCTTCCCTGTTCCACTTTCACCAATAAGGAGAACTGTGGTCTTTGTAGGTGCAACCTTTTGAACCATCTGAGCAACTGTTGTTATGCCTTCACTTTTACCAATAATCTTCGGGAATCTTAATTTTGGGGCAAACTCTTCTTTCAAAAGTATATTTTCTGTAAGTAGTCTTTGTGCCTCAAGAGCTCTCTTAGTAAGCATAAGAAGATGGTCTATATCAAAAGGCTTCGTAATAAAATCAAATGCACCTTCTTTCATAGCCGCAACAGCTGTCTCTATAGAACCAAAAGCAGTCATAACAATAACAGGTCTTAACTGATTCTCTTCCTTTGATATCTTGAGTATTTCTATACCATCTTTCTCAGGCAGTTTAAGGTCTGTTATTACAAGGTCTACCTTATCTTCCTTTAGATACCTTATACCTTCTGTGCCTGTTTCAGCAGATATAACCCTATATCCTTCAGACTCAAGTGTATCCTTCAGCATCCTTGCCATCGATACCTTATCTTCTATTATAAGGATAGTTTCCATTGTTCACATTCTGGCATCTTTAAGGGCATATTTGCATGCACAACCTCTACTATCGGGGATAAAAAGTAAGACTTGCTTAATAATGCTTTCCAGTTTTTTAGTGGAACCATTCATAACTTTCATAACCTCTGTTGTTGTTAGTTTTTCCCCTGTAATACCAGCTGCATAATTTGTAACAACAGAAATAATAGCAAAACAAATCTCAGCTTCCCTTGCTAAGTTTGCCTCTGGTATCGCTGTCATTCCAACTATATCAATACCCATATTCATAAAAATTCTTATCTCAGCTTTTGTTTCCAATCTTGGACCATCAACGCATACATATGTACTCAATTTCTGTAATTCTATCCCTGATTCCTCACCAGCTTTTAAAATGGCGCTTCTTAACTCAGTACAAAATGGTTCGGTAAAATCTATGTGCACAACCTCCTCACCCTCATAAAAGGTCGATTCCCTTCTTTTTGTCATATCAATAATCTGATCCGGGACCACAAACATCCCAGGTCTCAAAACAGGATTTATACCACCAACAGCACTAATTGACAATATCCTTTCTACACCGAGTTCCTTAAATCCCCAAATATTTGCCCTATAATTTATTTTATGAGGTGGGAAATGATGTCTCAAGCCATGTCTTGGTAGGAATATTATTTCTTTGTCAAAATGTTCGCCGATTACATAATAATCAGATGGGTCTCCAAAAGGGGTTATTATCTTTTTGCGATCTTTTATAACTATGCCTTGTATATTATATATTCCACTCCCACCAATGATACCTATCTTAAGCATATTACATAATAGCAGATTATTAAAAAATCTACTAAATATCATTCTAAAAAATATTAATCCTCTTCTGTTATAATTCAAACATGCTTGACAAAGAAATTCTCACAAATGTATTGAAAAAAGCTATATCATCTGGAGGTGAATATGCAGAGATATTTGTGGAAAATAAAAGATCTACTATTATCCATCTTGAAGATTGTAAGATTGAAAAAGTTATTTCTGGTACGGATTACGGACTCGGTATTCGCCTAATCCATAACAATAGGTCTTCTTATGCTTACAGCAATGACCTTTCTAAAAAATCACTGTTAGATATCGCATCTGGGGTAAGCAAGGCTGTATCTGAAAAAGCATCCGATTCTGTTATTAACCTTAAGAAAAAACATCCTTCTACATATTTTGATATAAAACTTTTACCTGAAGATATCCCGATAGAAAAAAAGATTTCCATTGTTCGAAAAGCAGATACTATTGCAAGAGGTTTTGATACCAGAATACGTCAGGTAAGTATCACATATAGCGACTTTATTCAAAAAGTCCAGATAGCAACAACAGAAGGAATAATTACTGAAGATGAAAGGATTCACACACTAACAGTAGTCCATGTAATTGCTTCAGACAATGGAATCTTCCAGACAGGATACGAATCGACAGGTGGTTTCATAGGTTTTGAACTCTTCGATGAGGTTAATATTGAGGAGCTAAGCCTGAAGGCTGCTAAGAGGGCTATATTGATGCTTACAGCAAAAAAGGCGCCCGGAGGCAGAATGCCTGTGGTTATCTCATCTGAAGCGGGGGGCACAATGATACATGAAGCAATAGGACATGGTCTTGAGGCTGACCTCGTACAGCAAGGGTTATCTGTTTATTCAAAAAAGAAAGGACAACAGATTGCTTCGTCTCTCATTACTGTAATCGATGACTCAACTATTCAGAAAAAGAGGGGTTCATATAGATTTGATGATGAAGGAATATATTCACAGCATACCGTTCTTGTAGAAAGAGGTATACTTAAAAATTATATGTATGACAGATTAACAGCATTGAAGGATGGTGTTCCTTCAACAGGTAATGGTAGAAGACAATCTTATCAATACAGACCAATCCCGAGGATGACAAACACATTTATCGCGCCTGGGAATGCGCACCCAGAGGAAATAGTTAAATCAATTGATTATGGACTTTTTGTAAAAAAAATGGGAGGTGGACAGGTAAATACGATAACAGGCGATTTTGTTTTTGATGTCCAGGAAGGATACCTTATTAAAAAAGGTAAGGTAGATGATCCTGTGAGAGGCGCAACGCTTGCAGGAAATGGCCCAGAGGTCTTGAAATCTATAGATATGGTTGGATCAGATTTAGGTTTTTCCATTGGGACATGTGGTAAAGACTCCCAGGGTGTTCCTGTCTCTGATGCAATGCCAACAGTTAGGATACCTGAAATGGTCGTTGGGGGTGAGGTATATTAATGTGTTAAATATTACTCAGTCCATAGTTAATAAACAACATTTATATTTTCAAAAAACTATACTCTCCAATGGGCAGATTAAAAAAGTATTTAAAATATACTGATAAATGTTTAATAAAAGCCATTATCTGCAGATTACTATCGTTCTTTAAAATCCATAAAGTTCGCTGGCATCTTATTTGCTATATTATGTAAAATAATGCGTTTACAGAGGACTTTAAAACAAGAAGTCGGTTTCGAGGGGATAGGGCTTCATACAGGCCAGTATTCAAAAGTATGTCTTAAACCTGCACCAAGGGACACCGGAATTATATTTAGAAAGCCTGACCATAGTGGAGATAAGAGAATAACGATAAAACCATCAGTGAACTCTGTTATAGATACAGCCTTCTCTACTACTATCGGATATAATGGTGCAAAAATAAGGACTGTTGAACATATTCTCGCTACTTTATCGGGTCTCGGGATAGATAATGTCATCATAGATGTCATAGGACAAGAGATTCCTATACTTGATGGAAGCTCTATAGAACTCACAAATATTATCTTACAAAGTGGAATCGCAAAACAGGGTCAGAAAAAACCATATTTAAGAATCTTGAAACCTGTAATTTTTACAGACAGAAATTCTGAAATTGCAGTCTTTCCATTTAATGGAAGAAGAATATCTTATAGAATCTATTTTAACCACCAATTACTTGGTGAACAAAATCTTAGCTTAGACATTACAGAAGAAACCTTTATAAAAGAGATAGCTCCTGCAAGGACATTTGGTTTTCTTAAAGATGTAGAATACCTGAGAGCAAATGGATATGCAAAAGGCGGTTCTTTTGAAAATGCTATAATTTTAGGTAAAGATGGTATATTAAATTCCACCGGACTAAGGTTCAAAGATGAATTCGTTCGCCATAAAATACTTGACCTAATCGGTGACCTTTCATTAATTGGACTTCCAATCTATGGCCATATTATTGCCAGCAAAGCAGGGCACTCAACAAATATTAAATTTCTGAAAAAGCTTCTTTATCATCAGGATTGCTGGGAAATTGTCTCAGAGGCATCTCAACACTGTTATGCCTATACCTAATCTAATTAGGTTATTAAGTATTAATTAAATTTTCCTTTTTTCTCAATAGGTTATAAATTTTCTCTTGAAATTTTTATAGGAATAGAGTTTCATATTTAAGAAGAAGACTGCAAAAAATAGGCTGGAGAATTCCTTCTCCAGCCTGAAAATCATGAGTGAGTGTGGGAAATAGAACTATTTCTTTTTTGCGGTCTTCTTCTTGGCTGCTTTCTTTTTTGCTGCTGCCTTTTTAACTGCCACTAATATTCACCCCCTTTCTCTCCCACACTGATAAATTAACATGGAGTGTGGGACACTCTGAGCTTACAACCTTCCTAAAAGGGTAATCCTGTTAACTGACATTATTTTTTTAAGGTTAGAATCACCTTTTTTTCTTTTTAAGATATATTCCTCCTCATCAATAATTGTACAATTAATCTTCCTATCAAATCTCTTTTCGATATCCTTTAACTCTTTTGTCAGCGATGCCTGCGCACCTATTACAAAGAGATTAACAGTATCAACATCGAGCCCTTCTGCATAAGGACCGTATAAAAAAGCAATCTTTGCACCTGAAGCTCTTAGGACTGCTTTTAGTGCACCTGGTAAACCAAGTGATTTTGTTATCAAATTTTTTAGCTCAGAAAAGAGGGGTGATTCTTTATTCGCATGAAAGTACTTCAGGTTGGCAACTTTTTCGCTTATGACAATTCCCATCTTCTCAAGATTGTCAAGCTCTCTTTTTACACCGGAGGGGTTTTTTCTGAGGAGTTCTGCCATCTCTCTGATATAGAATTGTTCATCAGGACTGTTCAAAAGCAGAGAAAGAACATCTGCACGTATTGATGATGAAAATAAACTCTTTAACATTCCAATATAAACATATACAAGAAAATTTTATATTTGTCAACAAAAAAATTAAATTTGTAAACGATAAATGCAATTTAATGAACACATCTTAATTAATGCTTTTAAAAGAATATAATATTTATTCAATAATAGTAAAACTTATCCAATAAGTAGGATTTCTTAGGAGACATTTTCATGTAGCATTTCTCTGACTTTCATAAGGTTCTTTAAATCATCAATCTCGTTTTTCTTCGGTGTCTCAAGTATTACAGGAACATCTTTAAAATGAGAATTCTTTATAAATTTTTTTAGCCCTTTACTTCCTATCTTTCCCATACCAATATTTTCATGTCTATCAATCCCTGAACCTATATCACTTTTTGAATCATTCAGATGAATTAGCTTAAATTTGTCTAACCCGACATAATATTTTATCTCCTCCACAAGTTGCTCAATACCTTTGTTACTCCTAATGTCATAACCAGATGCAAAGGCATGGCAGGTATCAATACATATTCCTTGTATGAAACCTTTCCCAACATTATTAATAATTTCAGAGAGATATAAAATACGGGAAGATATTTCTCCTCTTTTACCAGCAGTGTTCTCTATAATAAGACCCACATTCCAACTACCGCTCTGAGAAACCTCTTTCAGTGCGGTAATTATTCTATCTCTTGAAACAACTTTATCATCACCAGAAGAACTTCGGGGATGTAGAACAACATAATCTGCTCCAATATTATCAGCCCTCTCTATCTCGGTAATAAGTAGATTGATAGATTTTTTACGCAATTTTTTATCTCCTGATGCCAAGTTTATAAGATATGAAGCATGAACATAGATAGGTGAGATATTTAAATCTACTCTGAGTGAATAAAACTTTAAAGACTCTTCATCAGTAATTTTTTTTACATCCCATCCTCTCGGACTGTGAGTAAATATCTGCATTGTGTTACACCCGAGATCTCTTGCCCTCTTTAAACTGAGATGCAACCCTCCTGCGATAGAAGTATGAACACCAATTTTTCTCATATTTTTCTCTATAATGTTATAGCAGAGTTATTAAAAACTTTCAAAAAGTTATTTCATTATTAATAAGCTTTTATTAATAACATCTTTAAGAAATAATATAAGACTATTTCGTCTTGACAGGGTTCTCGAGATCAGAGGAGTTTAGCTGTTTCCTTTATTAAAGCCTGTCCTATTACATTCCTTTGTATCTGGTTTGTTCCTTCATAAATCTGCAGGACCTTTGCATCACGCATCATCTTCTCGACAGGATATTCCCTCATATATCCTGAGCCACCCATAATCTGGACTGCGTTTGTTGTTACACTCATCGCTACATCAGTTGCAAAGACCTTAGCAACTGCAGATTCTTTTGATATATCTTTTGCTCCACTGTCAATATATCTTGCAACAGAATATACAAGAGACCTTGCAGCTTCTATTTCTATTGCCATATCTGCTAGCATATGCTGAACAGCCTGGAAACTTATTACAGGATGACCAAACTGGATTCGTTGTTTTGCAAACTTCAGAGCTTCTTCAAAAGCACCTTGTGCCACCCCCACTCCCTGGGAACCAACACCAGTCCTTGAACTATCGAGGGTCTTGATTGCTATTATAAACCCATATCCTTCTTTAGCGATAATATTATCTTTAGGGATCCTGCAATTATCAAATATCAATTCTCTTGTTGAAGACGCCCTTATCCCCATCTTCTTTTCTTTTTTACCAAAATAAAATCCGGGGGTATCCTTTTCTACAATAAATGCTGAAGCACCTCTTGCTCCTTTAGTTCTATCTGTCATAGCAATGACTGTGTATATTTCTGCTTCTCCACCATTTGTAATCCATTGCTTTGTCCCATTTAAAATATATTCATTACCATCAAGCTTTGCTGTCGTTTGTATCCCTGCTGCATCACTTCCAGCATTTGCCTCGGTCAAGGCAAAAGCAACAAGTCTCTTACCTGCTGCAATATCAGGAAGGTATTTCTTTTTTTGTTCTTCAGAACCAAAAAGCAATATAGGATATGTGCCAAGTGCATTTGCAGCATATGTAGTTGATACACCAAGGCATGCCCTGGAAAGTTCTTCAACGGCTATGCATAACTCAAGGCATCCTTTCCCAAGACCACCGTATTCCTCAGGGATAAAAAGGCCAAAAAGGTCAGATTGAGCAAGTACTTTCATAACATCCCAAGGAAATTCTTCTTTTTCATCGAGATCACTTCTTACAGGGACAATCTTTTCTTCAGCAATCTGTCTTGCGAGTTCTTTAATCATTATCTGGTCGTCTGTTAAAAAATAGTCCATTATTAATCCTCCGCTGTATTAAATTTAGGTTTTTCATATGTTCATGCACTGATGTCAGTTGGCCCAAAAAGAATGCTTGGGCTACCTATATTGCCGAAAAACCTGAGATCATCACCAACTGCCTCTATATTGCCAAAGAAAGATAATATATTTCCTGAAATCACAGCTTCATTAACAGGGAAAGCTACTTCTCCGTTCTCAATCCAGATGCCTGAAACTCCCACAGAAAATTCTCCGGAAACAGGGTTTGCGGTATGAACTCCCATTGCCTCTGTTACATATAGACATCTATCTACTGATTTAAAAATATCTTCAAGGGGAATAATATAGTCTTTGGAGACCGCCTCAATATACATATTTGATATACCAACAGATGGAAGACATGAAAATCTTCTCCGTACTGCATTTCCTGTTGATGAAACTCCATCCTTCCTTGCAGTATATGTATTATAGAGATAGCCAAGAAGAACACCTTCTTTTATAAGAGTCTTTTCTTTACATGAGACACCTTCATCATCAACAGGGCTACTACCAATTTTACCTTGAAGAATTCCGTTATCAATAATATTTACCTTAGGACTAATGACAGTCTTACCTAATTTATTAATAAGAAGAGACTTTCCTTTCTGAACATTCTCTGACGATAGCAATGAAGCAAAAATTCCTAGAAATTCGGTAGATATTAGACTATCAAGAAGTATTTTAGCTTTCTGTGGATTCATCCTTTTTGAACCGAGAAGCTGTAAAGCCCTCCTTGAGGCTTCCCTTCCAACATTTTCAAAAGAAACCTCACTTAAAAATCTGGAACCTGAAAAGTACCAACCCATCTGTTTGTCATTTCCATTTTCTGCCATTACCATAATTTGTGCTGTGCATGTTGTAGCAAGATACTGATTGTCAATACCATTAGAATTCTTTATGATAACTTCTGTTTTAGAAAAACTCCCTCTTGCTTTTCTGATATTTTTAATTCGTGAATCTTCATCATATGCAGACTTCTCAAGTATCAAAACTCTTTTGATAGCTTCTTCATCTTTTATCAAACCTATTTTAGGATCAAATATTTCTACTTTAGTTTCTTCATTTGGAGTTGGCAATTCAAGATATTCATCAGCGTCAACACATTTTGCTGCTTCAATAGCTTTATCAACAACAGATTCAATCTCACTCCTGTCAGTAGAATAAGAGAAACCAAGTTTTTTACCTTTCAAAATTCGTAAAGAATATCCGATACCATGAGACGATTCAATAGCATCTATCTTCTGGTCTTTTACCTCGATGGATAAATTCTTCGATAATTTTATATAAATCTCTGCTTCATCCGCACCTTTAATGAGGGCTCGATTAATGATAATTTCAGCGAATTCCTTTTCACTCATAATATGTAGCAGATGCTGTCTCTGATTCCCAGACTGTAACTGCAGAGACATGAATATCTTCATTGTCTATTTTTTTAACAAGACCATCGTAAATCCATTTTGCAATATTCTCAGATGAAGGATTTCTTTCAGTAAATGGAAAAATTTCATTCAAAACGCTATGGTCAAGAGGAGCTATAAGCTCATTTGTAATCTTCTTTATTTCATGGAAATCCATAGCTATATCTATTTCATTAAGCCTTTCTGCAATAACATAAACCTGAACTTTCCAGTTATGACCGTGAAGTTTTTCACATTTTCCCATGTAACCTTTCAGTTGATGCGC
>JACAEY010000025.1 GCA_013388605.1 Nitrospirota bacterium
ATCAACAATTAGGGAGAAGAACTTTGGGTCACATAAGAAGAGGACTTGGGGGTTAGGCAAACCTTACGGCAGCAATTCCAAAAATTTCTTACGCACATAAGGATGAAGTTGTTTAGCAAAATCAGAGGTTAAATGATGCTCCTCTATTAGTCGTTGTACATCTGCTAAATCCTGTAACCGTGCCCTTGCGGTCATACCCGAAGCCAGCTTGAGTTCGATTAATGATTTGAGGTTTATAACCTTAATCCCTTCACGCGTCTCCATTACCGCCTTAGGGTTGGGAAAAGCAATCGGCTTTGGATTTCCGTCACCAGGAAACTCTCCGGTTACTACGAATTCAATCTGAACTCCTGTCTCAACGTCTCTCAGGTTTCTACTTTCCGGGGCAACTCGAACATAACCTCTTCCGATAAGCTCTTTATGAATTCTATTTAATCCTTCAGTTGAGACCAGAAGGTCAATATCCTCAGTGAAACGGCGTACCCCATGTAGAATAAGGGCATAACCACCAACAAGACTGTAAGAAACACCCAGATCATCAAGACATTTTGCAAGGCGGTCATATGTCTTTTTAAGCCGTCCTTGCCCCTGATACAACTGATCTGCCTCTCTTAATACCAAATCAAAGGAGGTTTTAAGTTCGCTTTCATATGCAAATATTCTACCTTTAGTTTCTTTTCTCATAAATTAAAATTTTATCAAGTCCCACACACTTCCTCATTTTGTCTTATTCTATATCAAAATATCCGTTTTTTCTATAACTGTTATTCCGCACTTGATGCGGAATCCAGTACTTAATTTCTCTGGATTCTTGCTGGAGTTTATCCCGTACCCCGATACGGGGCAGGAATGACATAACGTGTAAACCGCATTGGATTTAGGAGAGAAAAAGAAAGTGAATAAGTAGGAAAATATTTGGAAGTGGAGCCTGTCTAAAACTCTCAAAAGTGTCACTCTGAACTTGATAACATGAAAAAGCTGTGTAATTCCCCGAGGTCGTTATTTTAAACTGAATTGAGAATATCAAGAAAGATATTTCGATCTATCTCATCCCGAAATATTTGTTTCTTTTCATTACCACGTGATGTTAAGTGATAAAGAGCACTATCATATTCAATTCGTAAAGGTCTTGCCACATAATACTATTATCGTATCAACAACATAAAGTCAAAATTAAAGACTTGACCCAGTGACCCCAGTGTTCTCTTTTGGTTAAATCCTGCTCCATTCAAGCGAGAACCTATATGCATTTACACCGAGTTCTTTCAACAAGTTTAAATCTTCTTTGTAAAGTTTATAGTGGTTCGTCACATCTGGTATCGAATCGAGTGTCGCTCCCATAAAGTCCAATCAGCATAAGGAGACCCTTCAATCTGAAATGCAGATGTAGCAACACCCCGTAGAAATTTGCTTTGCTTTATCATATTCTTATTAAAGCATACTTCAATAAAAAAGAGCCCTCCCTTCAGGGAGGGCGGAGGGTTAGCAGAGCCTTTTATTTAAAGAAACTAATAAGCAACCTGCAGGGTTAGCTGTATTCTTTTATCATCAGACTTACCTGGTTGTCTATAATCCACAGTATCATAATCAAGAACTATCATATTCTTATGCTGCTTATAAAAATGATAGGCAACACCAACAATATATCTTCTGTTTTCATCTTCTTTCACATTATCATTTGGGTCAAAGTAATCGTATCTTCCAATGATGCTAAATTTCTTATGGGGCTTTAATTCTGCAAAGAAAGAATATCCGTCTTTGTCATTTTCATCAACGCCCTTCTGGTTACCTTTACCATCATAATATTGTCCAGTGAGCACAAAATATTTATGTTCAAAACTTGCATACCCAAGGTTCACTCTCCAGTCAGGATCGGTCTCTTTGTTACCTTTCCCAAATATTCCAAAGTAAGAGAGCTGAAGACCTGGGGCAATGTCAGGAAGGGGCCTTAATGTTAGCCTTCCCTCAACGACCTTATTTTCATTCTTTTCTGATGCATGGTATCCTCCTCCATTGTAAACTCCTAAAGACATACTGCCATAGCGGCCAGGATAGTAATGGCTCACCTTATCCTGATACTCTTTATTCATCTCACCACCAAACAACGATACAAATGTTATCCCGATGTCAGCAGAATTAAACGTCTCATTTCTTTCAAGGAACATTGTATCCTGGCAGCGATAAAAGTTAACATGTTCTTCATAATCGAGCCAAGGCATGTGAACAACACCAAACTCAACAAAGGGTTTTGTAAAAAAGGCAAAGTCAGGAAGGTTAAACTGTCCATAGATATACTTAATCCTTGCAGTTATAGAACCATCAAGATTATTAGGTGCGTCTTCAGGATCCTCTGGGTCTTTTACAGTTGTCACATCAAGAGTTATCCTACCAGTAAACCATGAAGTAAAATCTTTTTGTACTGTTAAATAACCGCGTTTTATCACAAATTGATTGTATCCATCACCACCTGTAGTGTTGCCTAATTCTCCGTTCTGATAAGAGAGGTACCACAAATATCCAAATTTCCAACCTTTGAGAGCCTTGATTATGCCCGCAATATCCTCATCTATAGTTTCTGCAGCAACTCTTCCTGTTATGAACATAAAGATACACAGGCAAAATATCAGAATACGTAATACCATCTTCATACTCCTTCCTCCTTAATTAAATTTTGACACTATAATAGTCACGTATCTTTATTTCATTTAATGCTTATGTATTTGGCTTTTGTTACAATATTTTGGCCTTCTTCTGACATAATAAAATCAATGAATTCAGCTGTTAAACCGCCTGGTCTTCCATTTGTGTACATATAAAGGGATCTCACTATAGGCCATGAGCCATCACGTACGTTTTCTTCAGTGGCAGTCTTTCCATCTATCTTCAGGGCCTTTACTGACTTATCAATGTATCCAATTCCAATATATCCAATTGCGTATTTATTTTCTGCAACAGACCGAACCATCCTGCTACTTGTAGCAACCACAAAAGCATCAGTCCGGATAGTATCTCTATGTAGTACTTTTTCACTCCAAACAGTATATGTTCCTGAGTGTATGTCCCTTGTATAAACAACTATTGATTCATCAGGTCCACCAAGTTCCTTCCAATTTTTGATTTTGCCATTGTATATATTTCTGAGCTGTTCCATTGTAACATTGGCAATCTTAATCGAGGGATGAACTATAGGGACTACCCCATCAAGAGCAATTTTATGAGCCATAAGGATAACCCCTTTTTCTTTACCTGACTCTATCTCTTCAGCCTTTGCTTCTCTTGAAGCAATCGCGATGTCGATAGTTCCATTAATGAGAGCATTGATACCTATTTCTGAACCTCTTCCGCTCACAAATACCGTAATCTCAGGATTCTTCATCATAAAAATCTCTGCTGCTTTCTGGGCAATAGGTAGGATGGTTGTTGAACCATCAATTTTCAGAGTGTCTCCATACTCTTCATAATACTGTTCAGCACCATTTCCAACAATCCTCTCTGCATCTGCTTTCATTGATAACACGCAGATGCATAATACTAAGAATAAAATTCTCTTCATGCATGCCTCCTTTTTAAAATTTTTGGTTTGTGTATAATTTAAGACTTAGTATGCTGATTAATTGTTAAAGAAATATTACGGTAGTATTAATTTTTAGTTAAGGTTGGGATAATTATTTTTACTGTTGTCCCCTTACCCTGAGTGCTTTCAATCTCCATCTTCCAACCATGAGCCTTTATAAGGTGTTTAACTATTGCAAGACCCAATCCTGTGCCTCCAAGTTCCCTTGAACGTGCCCTGTCAACCCTATAAAATCTCTCACCAAGACGGGGAATATGGTTTTTGGGAATACCTATTCCGCTATCCTCGACAGAGATTATAACAAAGGATAAGGGGTGAGGGATAATAGATGATACGCTTGGTTCTTGTGCTCTCTGCTCTCTGCTCTCTGCCCTTTGGACTTTTATAATCACCCCTCCTGTTTCTGTAAACTTGATTCCATTATCGACAAGATTAAGTAGTATCTGAATCAGCCGGTCTTTGTCAGCATATATTTTTTGAACTTCTGGAGATATATCTTTTCTTAGATAGAGTCCTTTATTTCTTGCTCTATCTCTTAAAATCGCAAAGACAGTATCAATAATATCATCAATGTTTAATTCCTCTTTGTGTATCACTATATCACCAAGCTCAATTCGAGAGAGGGTGAGTAGATCACTTACAAGAGAGTTCAAGCGTTCACTATGATTCTTTATTGCTTCAAGAAATTTAGGTGCATTCTCCCTATCATCAATCGCCCCTTCGATAAGGGTCTCTGCAAAACCCTTTATTGCAGTAATTGGTGTTTTTATTTCGTGGGAAACATTTGCAACAAAATCTCTTCTAATATCCTCAAGCTGTTTGAGTTTTGTAATATCGTGAAATAATATAACCACTCCTGATATTTCATCTCTAATTAAAAAAGGTGCTACTGTAGTAAAAAGATAAAGTTTTTTAGGATAGTTAATCTCGATCTCAAGAGATACAGTTTGTTGATTTTTAAGAACATACTCTATTGACTCCACAAGCGCAGACTTCCTCAGTGTTTCCATTATAGTCTTTCCCATGAAATCGGACTCAATACCAAAAAATGCTTTAGCAGATGGGTTAATTAGTAGTATTTTACCTTTTGTGTCCACAAGGATAAGACCATCGGACATATTCCTGAGAATTGCCTCCATCTTTATTTTCTCCTCCTCAACCTGCCTTAGCCTCTCATTGAGCTCCTGAGCCATATCACTTATATTTACTGCTAGTTCAGCAAGTTCGTCTCTTCCTTTCAATAGCAAATGCCGCCTGATATTACCGGATGAGGCTTCTTTTGTATATGCCATGATTTCTTCTATTGTTTTTGTAATCCTTTTACCTTGTATGATTCCTATTAAGATAATTATGCTTAAAGATGTCAAAGAGGCGATGATTATCCTCATCCTCACACTATTCATTGCTTTCTCAATATCATGAAGTGGAACAGATAGTCTCAAAAAATTTTTACTTGTGTTTCTATCAATTGTAATTGCAAGATAAAATAAATCTTTTTGAAGTGTCTTGCTGAACATGATAGAACTTCCAGAACCACTTAAAGCTGCATCTCTGATTTCGGGTCTATTATAGTGATTTTCCATATTTTCAGAAGGCTCATCTGAATCCCCCAAAACTCGTCCCGAACCATCTATAATTGTTATCCTTGCTCCTGTCTTCTCTTTATATCTCCTGCAAAAGTCATCAAGATTTTTATTAAGAGAAGATGGAATCTGTTCTGCAATTAAATTTGCCTGTATGATAAGGTTTTCTCTGAGTTTTGCAATATAATTATCTTTGATTATAGTTGAGAGATAGAGTTCAAGAAATACAACTAATAGAAATGTAAAGATGATGTAAGAAAATAGAATTCTCCTGAATAGAAGACTTTTCATTATTTTTCATCAAAAAAGTAGCCGATACCGCGCATAGTCTTAATGTATCTTGGATTTGCAGGGTCTTCTTCAATCTGAGCACGTAACCTCCTGATATGAACATCAACAGTTCTTGGCTCAACAAAAGCTTCTTCACGCCATATAGCATCAAGAAGCTGGTTTCGATTATATACTTTCCCTTTTCTTTCAGCAAGAAAGAGCAGTAGCTTGAACTCTGTTGCACTAAGTTTGACAGGTTTCCCTTTTATGGAAACAATATATTTCTCTCTATCTATTATAAGTTCACCTACTTTTAGTATTTTTTCAGCAGGAGGTTTTTCCATTGACCTTCGAAGAACTGCCTTGATTCTTGCCACTAATTCTCTTGGGCTGAAGGGCTTTGCAATATAATCATCTGCTCCCATCTCAAGCCCGAGTATCTTGTCCACTTCTTCTCCCTTTGCAGTCAGCATAATAATAGGCAAGGTTTCCGTTTTTGGATCGTTTCTCAAGATTCGACACAGTTCCATTCCCTGAATTCCGGGAAGCATCAGATCGAGGACCACGAGGTCATACTTGCCCTTCCTTATCTTTCCAAGGGCGGTCTCACCATTTAGGGCGGAGTCCACACTGAAACCTTCTTTCTTGAGATTGTATGAGACAAGGTCGACAATATCAGCCTCATCATCAACAACAAGAATATGCTTTGATTTTTCCATAATTATTTTTTATTTATCAATGTAATATATGAATTATCTGAGTTAACCTATTTTTAATAACTCCTTTATTATCTTGTCAGAAATGCCTTTGTATATCTTCACCTTACCAATGTCTTCTGGCAGAATGAATTTTAACTCTCCTGCAATAGCCTTTTTGTCAAGCTCCATTGATGAAAGAATGTGCTGTTTATCAATATCTTCAGGAATCTTAGAAGGTAGTCCATATGACTCAATAAGAGACTTTATTCTATGTATTTTATCGTTGCTAATAAAGTTAAGCCTACCAGCCAGTTCAGCTTCAAGACACATCCCAATAGCAACAGCTTCTCCATGGAGGTATCTTTTGTAATCTGTTGAAGTTTCTAATGCGTGACCAATTGTATGACCATAATTAAGAATTGATCTTAAGCCTGATTCTCTCTCATCTTTTGATACAATTCCTGCCTTTATCTCGCACGAACGTTTAATTACATGCATCATTATTCTTTCGTGTTTGAGAATTTTCTTGAGTCCTTCTTCCAAGAGATCGAATAGATCTCTGTCAGATATCACACCATATTTTATTACCTCTGCAAGTCCTGCAATGAATTCCCTTTCGGGTAAGGTTTTTAATGTTGCTATATCTATCCAGACAAGCCTTGGTTGCCAGAATGTTCCTATCATGTTCTTACCAAGTCTGTGGTTAACACCTGTTTTACCCCCAACAGAACTGTCTACTTGTGCAAGTAAAGTGGTTGGAACCTGAATATATGTAATGCCTCTCATATAAGTAGATGCAGCAAAGCCTGTAATATCACCTACAACACCCCCACCGATTGCAATGAGGGCAGATTTTCTATCAAGTTTAGCTTTCAGAAGTATGTTATAGATATGTTCTAACCAGAGTAAGTTTTTATATTCCTCGCCATCCGGTATTGTTACAATCAATACTTCAAACCCACCCTTTTTCAATGAATCTGCAATGACTTTTCCATATAAAGGATATACTGTTGGATTACTTACGATTGCAATCCTTGGACTCAGTCCAAGAGGTTTGATTGTATTTCCTATGTTTCTCAGAATATCTTTACCAATGTAAATATCATAACTTCTTTCTTTAAGCTTAACCCTGACTTTTTCCATTATCCTCCTTTATCTTTTCGATTATCTCCTGTGCTATCTGAGATGGGTTCTTACCTTCAGTATCTATCATGACATCTGCTTTTTCATAAAAAGGCTTTCTGTAGTCTAAGAGCTCTTTTATTCTTCTTAAAGGATCTTCTACCTGAAGCAAAGGCCTGTTGGTAGTGTAACTTGTTCTTTTAAGTATAGTTTCGGGTGTTGCTAAAAGGCAAACAATAATACCACTTTTTTTCAAGATGTCCATGTTTTCTTTTTTTAAGACAGCACCACCCCCGGTTGAGATTATTACATTGTTTTTCAATGATAGTTTTTTTATCATTTCTGTTTCTATCTCTCTGAACCTCGATTCGCCAAATCTTCTAAATATCTCACTTATTGTCATCTTCTCAGATCTCTCAATTTCTGTGTCCACATCAATAAGTTCTATCCTTAAAAGCTTTGAGAGTATTTTTCCTACCACAGTCTTACCTGTTCCCATAAAACCAGTCAGAATTATATTTTTCATGCTGATATTGTAGTAGTTACAAAGAGTCAGGTCAATCTGTTATATTTAGATATGCTAAAGGTTATTGTAGGAATGAGTGGTGGAGTTGATTCCTCTGTTGTAGCATATTTCCTTAAAGAAAAAGGATATGATGTTGAAGGACTCAGTTTTATATTATGGGAAGATAGAAGAAAGAATGATTTTAAAACGTGTTGTTCTCTTCAGGCTGTTGAGGAAGCAGAAAAGACCGCGAGATATATTGGAATACCACACCACATATCAGATGTGAAAGATGATTTTGTAGAAAAGGTGATAGAACCTTTTATGAATGCCTATGCCTCAGGTTTGACCCCTAATCCATGTATATTATGCAACCGTTTTATCAAATTTCCACTTCTTTTAAAAGAGGCTGATATTAGAGGTGCTGATTTTATAGCTACAGGACATTATGCAAGAGTGGAGCCGGCTTATAGTTCGGAGCAAACAGGACAGAGCCCAAAAAATTCTTTAACATTATTGAAAAAGGGAGTAGATGTAAATAAGGACCAATCATATGTGCTTTATATCCTGAATCAGGAACAACTTAAAAAGTTAATACTACCTCTCGGTTATTATATAAAAGACGATGTCAGGCAAATTGCAAGAGATCTTAAGCTACCTGCATCAAAGAGGTCTGAGAGTCAAGAGGTATGTTTTATTGAAGACAGAAATTATTTTAAATTCATTGAGAAACTTTCTCCTCTTATAGGAAAACCGGGACCCATTATTGACGTGACAGGTAAGGTAATAGGTACACATAAAGGGATTCATGCGTATACTATAGGACAGAGAAGAAGACTGGGAATTGCTCAGAAAAAGCCTCTCTATGTTTTAAAGATAGATTCTCTAAAAAATGCAGTATATGTAGGTCCGCAGGAGGCGGCTAAAAAAAGAGAATTTTATGTAGAAGATTTGAACTGGATTATTCCTCCTGACTGCCTATTTTCTCCGTTAATAAGAGATGATAAATGGATATTAATGGGAAAAGAAGGAGGTTTTTTAAAAGCATCTGTAAAAGTGCGATCCATGATGAAGGATGAACCAGCAACAATATATTCTCCACTATTTACTCACTATGAACTACCCAGGTCTGTTCGAATAGTTTTTAATAAACCTCAGTGGGCACCAGCTTCGGGTCAGAGTGCTGTCTTTTATGACAAAGACTGTGTAATCGGTGGAGGGATAATTAAAATACCTACCTAATTTAAGTATTATACCAGGAGGATATATCGTGAATTCTATTCTGGTGACTGGTTGCGCAGGTTTTATAGGCTGGAGGGTTTCAGAAAGATTAATTGAGGATAAAATAAACGTTGTTGGTGTAGATAATCTTAATGATTATTATGACCCACGATTAAAAGAATGGAGGCTTACACAATTAAAAAATAATACAGCATTCAATTTCTATCAATGTGACATCTCCGATTTTAATTCTGTTAAAAAAATTTTTGAGCAGCATAAATTCGACGCTGTTATAAATCTTGCTGCAAGAGCAGGTGTGAGGGCATCTGTAGAGGATCCATGGGTTTATCTCGATACAAATACAAAAGGCACTCTAAATCTTCTTGAGTGTTGTAAAGGTGAAGGTATTAAAAAATTTGTTTTGGCTTCAACCTCAAGTATCTATGGACTTAACCAGATGCCTTTTAAAGAAACGGATTTTACTGATGCTCCTTTAGCGCCATATTCAGCAACCAAAAAAGGAGCTGAAGTCCTCTGCTACAGCTACCATTATCTATATGGCATTGATATAAGTATACCAAGATATTTTACAGTCTATGGACCTGCTGGAAGACCAGATATGAGCATCTTTATATTTATTAAAAAGGTTGATAACGGAATACCTATAACAATATTCGGAGATGGGAGACAGAAAAGGGATTTTTCTTATATTGATGATATAGCAGATGGTACTTTAAAATGTCTTCAGCCTTTCGGCTATGAGATATTTAACCTTGGAAGTGACGACCCTGTTGAGTTGATGCA
>JACAEY010000071.1 GCA_013388605.1 Nitrospirota bacterium
GGTTTTATAGTGTATACGCAGGCTAAAGCCTGCGGCTACAATTGTTTAATCCCTATAACCCCTCCTTCCTCCTCCCCTTGGCAAGGGGAGGATGGGTGGGGTTTGTCTCCTCCCCTTGGTAAGGGGAGGATGGGTGGGGTTATAAACCTTTAATAATTACTGCAAGCTTCAGATAGATCGCCTGCGGTCGCAAATAAGGTTTAAGGCTACTTAATTATTCAATTTAGTACAAATAAGACTTCGCTCTTTATTGTGAAAGCGTATACGATCCTTTATTTTACAGTTATTAAAAAAGTAGTTGACTTTGCAGGATAAAAGTAGTATGTTTGTATTATGAAAATCAAGACATCTATAACACTTTCAGAGGAACTAATTCGAAGTATTGATGAATTATTTGGTAAACAGAAGAACAGGTCAGAGATAATTGAGCATGCACTTAGGAATTATATTGAGAAAGAGATTCAACAGAAAAGAGATTTGAAGGACCTGGAGATCCTAAATAAAAAGTCAGATAAATTTAATAGAGAAGCAGAGGATGTCCTTTATTATCAGGTAGATATATGAAGCGTGGTGACCTTTATAGGGTTTACAAAGGCACCTTACATGATCCTAAAAAATATCGTATATTTGTAATTGTAAGCCGTCAAATTCTTATTGATTCAAAATTTTCAACGGTTATTTGTGCCCCAGTTTACTCAAGCTACGATGGATTGTCAACCCAGGTAAGAATTGGAATTGAAGAAGGTTTAAAGTATGAAAGTAGTATCCATTGTGATGAACTCGTCAGTATTCAAAAGACATCCCTCAGACACTTTATTGGGACCTTATCTCATGATAAGATTGAGCAACTGAATCAGGCTCTTAAAGTCGCGTTGAGCCTCTCATGATTTAAACTGAATCTATCTTCCTTTAAAAACCCCTCTTGAGGGATTAGGGATTGATATAAAATTACAAAGGTAAACACAATGAAGGTTGCAAAACTTTACAGTTTCAATGATATAAGGATTGAGGATATCCCTGTCCCAGAGATAGGACCAGATGATGCGTTGATAAAGACAAAGGCTTGTGGTATATGCTCTGGTGATGTGATGAAGTGGTATATAGAAAAGAAGGCTCCGCTTGTCCTCGGACATGAACCCACAGGTGAAATAGTTGAAGTTGGTAAAAATGTCAGGAAATTTAAAAGCGGTGACCGTGTCTTTACACACCATCATGCACCATGCCTTGAGTGCAAACATTGTAAAAAAGGAAATTATGTTCACTGTGAGACATGGAAGAATTCAAAGATTATTCCGGGTGGAATTTCAGAATATATTTTGATTCCTGAAGTAAACCTTAAAAATGATACATTGAAATTGCCTGAGAATGTGAGTTATGAAGATGGGACATTAATTGAACCATTAGCATGTGTTCTAAAGGGATTGAGACGGGCAATAGGACCTATCCTCCCCTCAGACCCCTCTTTGCTTCCCCCTATACCAAAGGAGGAAAAGAAGGGGGGTAAGGAGGGTTTATTTTCAAATTTCACAGTCCTCATTATCGGGCTTGGTGTTATGGGGCAACTGAACCTCCTGATTCTTAAAAAATTGGGTGCTGGTAAAATTATTGGTTCTGATAGTGTTCAATATAGATTAAAAAAGGCAAAGGAATTTGGTGCTGATGAGGTGATAGACGTATCAAAGGAAAATCTTATTGATTCCCTTAGAGTGATTACAGATAATTGTATGGCTGACCTTGTTATTGTCGGACCAAATAGTGTTGAGGCAATGAAGGAAGGCTTACACTGTGCTGGTGCAGGTGGAACCGTCCTCTTTTTTACTCCCGCAAAGCCAGATGAAAAATTAACAATCGATCCCAATTATTTATATTTTAATGACATTAATATCGTCACGAGTTATTCGTGTGGTCCTGTTGAAACAAAAGAGGCTTTAAAATTCATAGAAGAAGGGGTTGTTAATGCAGAAAAACTCGTTACCCACAGATTTCCAATAGAGAAAACTGCTGAGGCATTCAGATTAGTTACAGAAGCAAAGGAATCGTTGAAGGTGGTGATAAGGTTTTAACCCCTCCTCACTCCTCCCCTTGCTAAGGGGAGGATGGGTGGGGTTCTGTTTCCTATAGATACACAGTGTATCCTTCGGTACATTTAATTTAAATTTTAAACTTTTGTAAATTTTGGTTACAATAATTTTTCTTTTAATTTAAAGGGTTTCAGACCCTTATACCCCTCTTTATTAAAATTATAAGTAGATTTTTAACGGCACGATTCTTGCTCTTATTTTATAGTACTCTCTAATTTTATTAAAGTACTTTTATCAGATTTAATTACTTCGCTCTGTCATTGCGAGTCTCCCTTCGCACCAAGCGGAAGGAGAGACGGAGCTTTAAATAAATAAAGGAAGTAATGCAGAGAGTAATCTCCGTGTTTGCTTCGGCTTCACCTCCAATTGCTTCCTCCGTATCGGATACGGGGTCGCAATGACAGTTTTGAAAAAGGAAATTTTTAATGCAGAATGGAGGTTGTAGTGAAAGCAAGGGGGCGAGAGGGGGTTGAAACTTAGATGTTGTTGCGGCTACAAGATTCTTGTAGTCGGATGCTTGATCTACAGCCTTCATTTTGCTAATGAAGAAC
>JACAEY010000057.1 GCA_013388605.1 Nitrospirota bacterium
CATGGTTGGAATGGATTCGGGTTGGGAGATACCTGTTACGTTGTGTCCCTTTGTGTAGTCAGGATTGTATCCATCGGCTACATAATAAAAGTTACCACCAGCAAGGTCTCCATTTTCCATATGGTGAAGGACCTGAGGGATCCTCGCTTTTCCAATTGTGATGATGTTCTGGGTACCTTCTGGTCTCTGTCCATGGCAACCAATACATCCACCCTTTGTCAAAACAGGAAATGGTTTCTCGGCATGCATGCTATGGCAGTCCTTACACCGACCCTTGACCTTTGCATCAACTGCAACAACAAAAAGCACAGAGCAGATAGCAAAGAGCAAAGAGCATAGAGCATAGAATTTAATCCTCTCAGTTCCATGCTCTTTACTCTTTAACCCCTCCTTACTCCTCCCCTTACTAAGGGGAGGAAGGGAGGGGTTACTATTTGCTCTCAGCACTATGCTATTTGCTATTCTGCCTTTCCAGTATGGCATATTAAACATCCGCCTCCTGATTCTCCTGATTCAATAGTATCGTAATCCCATCTTAGTAATGAATCATAAGGGCTTGCATGAGCCATGTGGCATGATAGACAGAAGACCATGTCTGTTCCTAATTCAATTGTCTCAAGTGGTGATGAAGGAAGAGGGTCTCTTGCCACTGGTGCATCAGGGCTATAAATCCTTGTATTTGGCTTATTTGATGGAGGAGCAACCCCTGGATTATAATTGGTATATTCTCCTGTTTTTGGTATGACAATACCTGTTGGATGCCTGAACCATGGGCTCATCTTACCAGTTTTGTCTTCTCTATAATAATTTCCATGACAATTTGCACAGAGGTTGTTCATAGATGGTGAATATTCATTGTGTTTTTTGGCTGAACTGTTCTGTCCCCAATCAGGGTCTTCAAAACCAAGCACACCTTTTATCTTTTCTGTATTTTTTAGATAACGATAGCTTTTTGCTGTTGTGCTTCCATCTATTGGTGAATCATCTGCATGGTGTGTTCCCTTAATTGCAGAAAATGGATTTTCTATATTTCTATTTCCATGACAGCCATTAGAACCCGCACATGTTAGAGGCTTTTCAAAGTTGTATCCTTTTGCAGATGGATCAGACTCACGATCATATCCAGGGGGGTTGCTAAGGAATTTTGAATCCAGTGGAGCAATGCCATCTACATTATGACCTTTTCTATCCCCCATTCCCTTAGAAAGATAATAGAAATTTCCTCCTGCCAATGGGCTGGCAGGTCTTATAGTATTATTTACAACAGGGACTTTTACACCACCTAAGAACTTTATGCTCTCCTTGTTTGAGCTTGAGTGGCAATTTACACAGAGAAGATTCTGCAAGGCATATTTTAGTGGCTCACCAGGTGGTGCTTCTTCCATCATGCCAGGGAATATACCATGGCATGCATCGCAATCGTCTGAAAGGATTGTTCCGTAGGCTTTTGAAAGTAAGGAGAAAAAGAGGATGCATATTAAAGTAACACTTGAAGTAAATGTCTTCCATTGCATTGCTAATTTTATCATATATATTGAATCTTAAATCTTTGAATTTTAAATCATGTATTGAATCCTGACTTTGTATCTTATAAAAGCTATATTACCTTAAGGCATCATTCAAAAACATTGTAACATCTTCACATGTCAAATCTGTCCAAAATATTACTTCATACAATCAACAAGTAAAGTATGAGGCTCGATTTCCGAAGCAAAATCACGGGTAACCTCGATGAGACCGAAGTCGAAGCGAAGGTCTCTGTTATAAATTTTGGAAAGACATTAAAGTCAGACAAAGGTTTAAACATAATAAAAGGTTGTTTTTGTTCAGAAATCGAGACTTATACTTCCTCAGAATATTTTGGACAGTAATGTCCATATGTACATACTTAAGATTTAGTGCTACACCCTATAGAATTTACTATCAGGAATACTTTTAAGATACAAGGTGTATCTTATAGCTTGTAAATTTTCCTTAATCTTTTCTAACTTTTCTGCAACCTCTTTTAATGATTTAATGAGGGTACCAGAACTTGAGAATGCACTCAATGCCTTTAATGCCTTTTCAGTATTTTCCTTGATGAGTCTATCTCTTTCGAGGGCTTCTTTTATTATGTCCTTGAATTTTTCTTTCTCTTCTTCTGAGAGTGAGTTGATAACATCTTCTAAAGTTCTGCTCATAATTCCTCCTCCGTTTCCTCCCCTAAATTAAATCCAAATTACGCGAGGCTAATTATAAACCCTTGTAGCCGCAGGCTTTAGCCTGCGTTTTAAATCTCTCACTATAAAATCTTGTAGCCGCAGGCTTTAGCCTGCGTCTTAAATCGTATAAAAGTGATTTAAAAGTTGTATAAATCCACGCAACCTAAAAGTTGCGGCTACACCCTTGCGTAATACGGGTTAAAAATAAACTAAAATACTATTAAACCCTGTAGCCGCAGGCTTTAGCCTGCGTTTTAAAAAGCTTTCAGTTTTTCACAAAAGAACCTTTAATTTCAACTTGAGATTGCTTCATCGTCCACTAAGGTGGACACCTTTAACAAGTTGATAGCCGTATACCTCAAGCAGGTTAACCTCTGGCAGATATTATAAATCTGCGCAAACTAAAGTTTACGGCTACCAGAAATTAACTTATTATCATTTATATTTGAAGCAATCTCTGATAAAAAGGAAGCAAAATCAATGCCACAATTACTTCTTTTTTCCGTATTTGTGGCAGGATTTGCAGAGATCTAATGGCCTTGATGCCTCATACCTGAATAGGTTCATGTAATCAGAGCTATGAGGGTTATGGCAACTTGAGCAGGAAAGCTCACCATATTTTGACGAGGGGTCTTTTCTTCCACTCAATGGATGCCCAGCTTGCAGGACTCCGCCTGCTGCATGTGGTGCTTTAGCAATCTTTGGATGGCACATGAGGCAACCATCAGTTATCGGATAATAAAGTAAGGCAACATCCTTAGATGCATGTGCATCATGGCATACATTACA
>JACAEY010000101.1 GCA_013388605.1 Nitrospirota bacterium
CATAATTTGGATGGCCGCCTAATCGGAAACGCCTGGGCTCTTTCCCAAAAACATAAGTTCTTCCATTGGTCCCTTGAATTCCCTGAGGTTTTTTTACCACTCGCTACTCACCACTCTCCCCTCACTGTCAGTGGCTTCGACGTCATCCTTTGCAATCCCCCATGGGAACGTATCAAACTTCAAGAGCAGGAATTTTTCGCATCAAGACACCCTGAGATTGCCACAGCTCCTAATAAATCAGCCCGGCAACGCCTGATCCAGCGACTAACCGAGACCAATCGAACCTTATGGAATGAATATCAGCATGCTCTTCATGATGCAGAAGGCCAGAGCAAGTTTCTTCGCCAAAGCGAACGTTTCAAACTCACTGCCCGGGGCGACATCAACACATATTCGGTTTTTGCTGAACTTTTTACGAATCTTATCAATCCTTCGGGCCGTGTAGGAGTGGTTATTCCAACAGGACTTGCTACTGATGATACCAATAAATTTTTCTTCTCTCATCTCATAGAAAATAAGAGGCTTGCAAGCCTTTATGACTTTGAAAATCGCGAGAAACTTTTCCCGGCAGTTGACAGTCGCTATAAATTTTGTCTACTTATCCTACGCAGCCCAAAAGATACGCATATGGAGCCTGCAAAATTTGCCTTCTTCTTAACAAATGTTGCCCACTTGCGGGATGAACAAAGAATCTTTACCCTAAGTGCCGATGATTTTAATCGCTTAAACCCCAATACAAAAACCTGTCCTGTTTTCCGCACCAAAGCCGACGCCGAATTGACAAAGAAGATTTATGAGCGTGTGCCAGTGTTGGTTAATGAAAAAACAGGCGAAAACCCGTGGGGCGTATCGTTTTTGAGAATGTTTGATATGTCAAACGATTCCCATCTCTTCCGCACCCGTGAACAGCTTGAAGAAAAAGGCTTCAAACTCATTGGTAATCGCTTCGTAAAAGATAATGAGATTTGGCTTCCACTTTACGAGGCCAAAATGATCTGGCATTTCGACCATCGGTTTGGGACTTATCAAGCTGTTACAGATCGTTCAAACACAAATTTACCCAGCCCCAGCCCTGACAAGTACGCAGATGCAAATTTCTTGGTTCAGCCATGGTATTGGGTGCATGCTCAAGAAGTCAAGGTTCGACTGGGCAAATGGCGAAAAGGCTGCTTTATAGGTTTCCGAAATGTAACAAATGCAACCAATGAACGAACTGCCATATTCAGCTTTATCCCATTTTCAGGAGTAGGAAATAGCACCCCATTGATATTACCTAATTTTGATAAGGCATATTTAATCCCCTGTCTTCTTGCTAACTTAACTTGCATTGCTTTCGACTCAGTCGTTCGTCAAAAACATGGCGGTGTTAATATGAACTTTTTTTATGTTGAGCAGTTTTCAGTCCTTCCGCCTAATCACTATAATGGTGGAGACATAGAGTATATCGTTACCCACTTTCTTGAGTTGGCTTATACAGCATGGGACATTAAACCCTTTGCTGATGATGTGTGGCGGGATGCACATGAGGAACTCCGGGTAATTATTCGCAAACAGTGGGAAGAAAATCAGGCTATTACTGGCGGACATGAATGGAATCCTCCTGAATGGGCTGAAATTGCTGAGGACGGTATTCCACTTCCACCCTTCAAATGGGATGAGGATCGCCGAGCTATTCTTCGTGCCGAGCTCGATGCTTATTATGCCAAACTCTATGGTCTCAACCGAAAACAGCTTCGTTATATACTTGATCCTGCAGATTTAACTGAAAAGGAACTTGAAGATATCCTCGATCCATGGGAAGAAGTTGAAGATCCTCTTGATCCTGAAGCTTACGCAAGGCGTGTTGAGAAAAGCACCTTCCCTGGCGAAACCTTTAGAGTCTTGAAGGAGAAAGAGATTCGGCAGTTCGGTGAATACCGCACCCGCCGCCTGGTGTTAGAAGCATGGAATAAACTTTAAAAGTTCCAAATATAAAAAGAGGGGTCCAGGGGTCACCTATGAAAAAAGCTGTCAACTATAAAATGTGCGGTCTTTTAAAATATGAAAATCCTGGAATGGTATGGTTGGAGAAACATGAATTTGAAGAATATCAAAAATGTAGAAGGATTTTTAGAATACCAAGCTTTGCTACTAAAATAAAAGTAGAGTAAGAAGTGCAGCGACTAAATGTTAGACAATCACAAATCAACGAGTGTATTGAGAAGTCCTTGTTTGCTGTTGACCTTAAACCTAGCTATCCCAGAGGGGAAATCCTTTTATTACAGTTAGTCAAACAAGAAGCCGTTTTGGGCGTGGAGTCAGGCTTAAATAAGTTTTTGAGGCCTTACGCGTGATGAACTTCGCTACATTCTTGCTCCGAAAGATGTATACCACAGCAGCCTTCGGGCCTTACTTTTGTAGGCCACTGTGGGAGGCAGGGGTGAAGAAAGAATATTCTTTTATCTGCTTATTAACCACCTCCATAAAGGTAAGAAAATTATACTTTCACCGGAATATTTCTCTTCCGCTTTATAATCCCAAGTCAAAACCGTTAAACGATCACATCCAATCGTCTTGCCGGCCTTAGCAAGAGAAGCCAGTTCTCTTTTTTTTGTCTCATAATCGTTGATATCATAGCAGACCTGAATTAATTCGTCTACCTTTGACCCCCGTTTTATAAGAAAATCGACCTCTTTACCATTCACCGGTCGATAGTAATAGAACTCAAGCTCTCTCCTCATCAATTCTATTGCAACTAAATTCTCCATCAATCTTCCGATATCGTTGCCCGTCTTCAATTTGATGGCATGGATGATTCCTGTATCATATGCGTAACCCTTCTTAGGGGATCGCATTTGTTCTTTCAATTTGAAGGAGAATCGATCCACAGAAAACATAAGAAAGGCCTCCGCCAGGTACTTCGTATAATTCTCAACAGTATGGACACTTCTAAATTCCAAGATGTTTTTGAGTTTCGTATAAGAGAATTCATTGGAGTGGTTTGTGATCAAATAACGAGCAAGGTCAGAAAGCATTTTGGTGTATCGCACGCCGTATCTTTTTACGATGTCTTTGAACAGCACACTTTCGAATAACGTGGTCAAATAATTCTTCACATCCAAATCTTTCACAACGATCTCCGGATAACCTCCCCTCTCTAAATAGCTATCAAGGCGTCCAAGAAGGAGACCCTGCCTTTCCTTGAGCTCAAGCGCTTCATCCATAGCAAATTCTTCTGCCCTTAGAAATTCCAAAAACGAAAATGGAAATATTTGAAACTGAGTGTACCGGCCCGTTAGATGGGTGGAAAGTTCTCGACTTAGGAGGTGCGCATTTGAACCAGTAAGAATGACATTGAATCCCCTGCGGTGGAGCCTGTTAACGAAAAGCTCCCATTTAGGAAGGTTCTGTATTTCATCAAAAAGAATGAGCTTTGTTTCCCCATATACCTGTCTGATCGCCTTGAGGAGCTCATCGTAATCCGAGGTACTCATAAGCCTCTCATCGTCAAAGTTAAGGTAGGCAAAATTTAGTCCTTCGAGCATCTGTATCGAAAAGACCGATTTCCCTGCCCTTCGAGGGCCTATGATCACTTTGATTAAGTTGCCTTGAAGGCTTTCCCTTGCGCGCTTGAGACCCTCCCTCTGAACATACCTTCCCCTAAGGAGTTCATCCCTTTCAATCTTTTGGCTGAGAACTATTTCCTTCATTTAGGTAAACTAACTGCACAAAACCTTTAATTTTTGTGCATTACGTTTTATTTATTGCGTAAAATATAATATTTTTTCAATAAAGTCAAGCCTTTGCCTCTTTCATGTCACTCTGCGCTGGATCAATTGGGGTTTCTCCTTTGGTCTTCCATCGGAGCCGCAAACCTATCGGGGATTTCCGGGATTCATGGGATTCTACATATGTTCAAGCTAAGGTCGAAGGAATGTTTTTCCACGACCTCAGATGAACTGCCATAAAAAAGAGCATCAGAGCAGCAATTCCGGAAAGAGTGGCAATGATGATCCCCAGGGCAAAAGATCCGGGGCGTTCTTGACCACTACCACATTGTCAGAGAAGAAGACCTGAAAGAAGCCGCCAGAAAGCAGCAGGTCTTGCACGGAGAGGAAAATCAAATGGCAGAGGGCTCAGAACAGATTGAAGGAGAAGTAATTTAAAATTAGAGACACATCCATATTTATCTCTTTTGCCCTTTAGGTCTGCCCGGTTTATGTATTATAAACCTTTTGTTCAGCTTCTTTTCCATTTATTTTATAAACTTCTCAGTCCCAAAAAGTATTCCAATTCTCATCATATATTTTAATCGTTGATCTCTTCTTCTGTAATGCCCTATCTAATAAATGCTATATATTCTTTCCTCTGATCGTTGTCAAAAAGTTCTTCACCCAATATATCGTTTTTCTTTCCTTCAATATTTGTCTTTTCACTTGAATAAGATGAGGGAATCCTATTGCTCCAGCTCAAGCTATTCTTGCCATGCAGTAACTCTAAAGGGCAGTTGTATTAGTGTCAAGAAATAAGGGATATGTTTCTAATTAAAATAAATCGTTGACTTTCATTAATCAGTACATATAATAATAGAAAAATAAGATAAATTTACAGGCGCCAAAAGCTTAATAGGGAATCCTGTGAGATTCAGGAGCGGTCCCGCCGCTGTAATTGGGAACGAAACCCACAAAAGCCACTGTTCATCTAAGATGGATGGGAAGGCGTGGGAAGTAGGAGTAGCCCGAAAGCCAGAAGACCTGCCTGTGAAAGCCAGTAAATAGTGATCAGTGATTTGTGAATAGTAAAAAAACTCACCTAACACTAATAACTGACCGCTAATCAATAATAAATGCCTTCTCGAGGAAGAAGGTGAGGATGAAGTAAACTAGGGTGCAATCCTCAGGATTTCAGATTCTGAGGATTTTTATTTTATAGGATTATAAATATGTCATTGTGTGGAATCCGTCCTAGGGGCATAACAAAGCGATATTCAAAATACGAGTTTGCTCAATTTGCAATGAAAGAAGGAATTATTTTTGTATGAAGAAATTAATAATTTCATTTCTATTCCTCGTTTCCTATTTCTTATTCCTCACCTCTGTTTATGCAGGTGAGATCCCAAATCGTATTGTTTCTCTCGCACCTAATCTCACAGAGACCATTTTTAATCTTGGTCTTGGAGATAGGATAGTAGGAGTTACTAATTTTTGTGATTATCCTGATGAAGCGAGGAAAAAGCAGAAGGTTGGAGGCATGTATAACCCTTCACTTGAGAAAATCCTTTCTTTAAAACCCGATGTTGTTGTTATGACTACTGATGGAAATATCAAGGAATTTGAAGAAAGGCTGCGAAGATTGAAAATAAAGACATATGTATCCACAAGAGGGGCTCATGAAAGAGACGCTTTCAGAGGCATTCGGTGTGGATATTGAAACAAAGGACTTTCAGACCTTTGTAGTGGTTTAAGATATGAATAATTCTATGAAAGGAAAGACAATCTTTATTCTTGGTGGGGCAAGAAGTGGTAAGAGTACCTTTGCTCTTAAAGAAGCATCAAAGATTTCTGGTATTAAGGCATTTATTGCAACAGCAGAGGCGCTCGATGAGGAGATGAAAGAGAGGATTGAGAATCATAAACGACAGCGCGGAGATGATTGGGATACATATGAAGAGCCGATAAAGATTGCAGATGTGATTAAAAAAATAGAGGAAAGGTATCATGCAGTAGTTGTTGATTGTCTCACACTTTGGTTATCGAATCTTATGAAAGCCAAGTTTAATATAGAAGCTGAAATTAGACATTTTATCTCTTCACTCAGGACTTGTCACTCATCACTGATTTTTATCGTCTCTAATGAGGTTGGCATGGGCATAGTTCCAGAGAATGATATTGCAAGGAGATTTAGGGATTTAGCAGGACTTTTAAATAGAAAGGTCGCAGAGGTAGCAAATGAGGTATATATGGTAGTTGCAGGATTTCCTTTGAAAATAAAAGGGTAACGAAAGGAGTTTTAATGTCTAAACTCAAAAATACCATAAATTCTATTTTACATATTGATAAATCTTTTTTAGAGAAAGCCCAGAAACGTCTTGATAATCTAACAAAACCACAGGGTAGTCTTGGGAGGCTGGAGGAGTTTGCGATGAGGTTTGTTGCGATTACACAGAATCCATTGCCTGATCTTAATAAAAAGGTGATCTTCACTTTTGCAGGTGACCATGGTGTTGTAGATGAAGGAGTCTCAGCATATCCAAAAGAGGTTACACACCAAATGGTTTTTAACTTCCTTCAAGGAGGAGCCGGTATAAATGTTCTTGCGCGTCATGCAGGTGCAGAGGTAGTGGTGATTGATATAGGGGTTGATTATGATTTTACCCCTCTTAACCCCCATCTACCAAGGGGTAACATTGAAGCATTGTTCATTTCAAAAAAAGTTATCAGTGGCACAAAGAATATAAGAAAAGGACCTGCAATGTCAAAAGATGATGCGATAAGATGCGTAGAAGTTGGGATAGAACTTGCTGATGAATATTCAAAGAAGGGTTATAAAATCTTTGCAACTGGTGATATGGGAATAGGCAACACAACACCTTCATCTGCGATAGCTGCAGTGCTGACGGGTAAGCCTGTATCAGAGGTAACAGGAAGAGGCACAGGTATAAATGATGAGGCATTGAAAAATAAGGCCAGGGTAATTGAAGACGCAATAATGATTAACAAACCTGACCCTTCAGACCCCTTAGATGTTCTCTCTAAGGTTGGTGGTGCTGAGATCGGCGGAATTGCAGGATTAATTATTGGTGCTTCTGCCAATAGGGTCCCTATTGTTATTGACGGTTTTATCTCAACTGCTGGTGCGTTGATCGCTTACAGTCTTGAACCAAATGTAAAAGACTATATGTTTGCATCACACAACTCGACTGAAATTGGTCACAAAGTGATATTACAAAAGATTGGTTTAAAACCAATTCTTGACCTGGATCTAAGACTCGGTGAAGGAACAGGTTCAGCACTTGCAATGCTTATTATTGAGGCAGGAGTAAAAATATATAAAGAGATGGCAACATTTGAAGAAGCAGGGGTATCAAAAAATGAGTAACAAGTCAAGGGTTAAAAGTCTCAAGGAGGAAAAATCATTAACGACAAATTACTCATCATTTATCACTCGTTTTTTCCTTGCATACCAATTTCTAACAATAGTTCCGCTAAGGGTAAGTGGTGAGATTTCTGAAAAGGAGATTGGGAGAACGCCTATATTCTTTCCATTAGTAGGTGTTTTTCAGGGAATTTCGCTTGTTGCTGCTGGAGTTATTCTAAGAAAAATCTTTTCCTTAGAACTTACAAATGGATTACTCATCCTCTTACTTGTGCTCATTAACGGAAGCTTTCACCTTGATGGTCTTGCAGATACTTTTGATGCTATTGCATCACGTGGAAACATAGAAAAGAAATTGTCTATTATGAAAGATAGTACAATAGGTCCAGCTGGCGTAGTAGCCATTGTCTTTGCACTTCTACTGAAATTTCTTGCTCTTAATAGCCTGTCCCTTCTTCCACATCCTATTTTTTACTCCGCAGTATTTTTAATGCCCATACTCTCAAAATGGACAATGGTCATATCAATGTTGCATGGTAAACCAGCAAGGCAAGATGGGCTCGGAAAGATCTTTATGAAAAGTATAAATATAAGATCAGTTATTCTTTCAACATTCTTAATGATTTTGCTTTTCGTATTAATTGTGGCTATCCATATCATTTTTAATAAAGTAATTCCCATTAATCCCACCTTTACTAAAGGGAGGGTTGGGGGCTTACTATTATTTTTAATTGTCCTCTTAGCTCTTTTATATCTACTCAGTCTTTTATTAGTAAGATTCTTTGATAAATCATTTGGGGGTCTCACAGGTGATACTCTCGGTGCAATAAGTGAAATAACAGAATTAGCCTTTTTATTAATAATAATATGGTTTAAATCCATTGTTTAAGGAAGGAGGTGATAAAAAAACATAGACCAGGCCGGGCTGGATGTCAGGGAAGAGAGGTGAAAAGCCTCCGCTGCCCCGCAGCCGTGAAGGGAGCGAAAACCCCAAAAAGGCACAGCCACTGTTCCGATACAAATCGGGATGGGAAGGCGGGTGAGTAGATAGCCCCAAGCCGGAAGACCTATCCAGACCTTATAAAAGTTAAAACCAAGAACTATAAAACTTGGAAAATACTCTAAAAATTTCTCGAGGGAGGAAAAATGAAAGCAAATTTCAAATTTTCAAAGCTTCTTATTATTTCAATATTAACACTTCTCACTTCTAACTTCTCAGTTCTCACTTCTTTATATGCTGAAGAAAAGGCAGTGTCGTTAGAAGAGGTTGTTGTCACTGCTACGCGATTAGAAGAACCGGTTAGGGAAGTTGCAAGCTCAGTTACAGTAATTACAGAAAAAGAGATAGAAAGTAAGAAAGCCAAAATGGTTTATGAGGTTCTAAAAGATATACCTGGATTAGATGTACCTCAAAGTGGAGGGAGTGGTCGATTAACCAATATTTTTATTAGGGGAGCTAAATCAGAGCATACTTTGGTTATGATTGATGGAATTGAAATGAACGATCCTCTGAGCCCAGATCGCTCCTATGATTTTGCTAACCTTTCTGTAGATAATATCGAGAGAATTGAGATTATTCGCGGCCCGCAGAGCACCCTTTATGGCTCTGATGCTATTGGTGGTGTGATAAATATCATCACAAAAAAAGGAGAAGGAAAACCTAAATTCTTTGCATCCTTTGAAGGAGGAAGATATGATACCTTCAGTGAAGCTGCAGGATTTAGTGGCGGAACACAATGGTTCAATTACTCATTTGGTATTTCCCACCTGAATACAACGGGCTTCTCCGCTGCCCATGAGAAATATGGGAATACAGAGAAAGATAGTAACGAAAATACCTCATTTTCTTCAAGGGTAGGATTTACGCCCTCAGATTATCTCAACATTGACCTTATCGTAAGGTATATAGATGCCGAGACTAATATTGATCAAGGAGGAGGAGAGGGAGCAGACGACCCTAACTTTATCTTTGATTCAAAACAGCTTTTCCTGAAAACCTTAGGTAGTCTTCTTCTTTTTAATGGCCTATGGGAGCAAAAATTAGGATTCTCTTATAGCAAACACGATAGGGATTACTTAGACGATAAAGATACCCAGCGTCCATTTGACTCATCAAAGGCTTTTTTTGATGGCAGGATGTGGAAGGTTGACTGGCAACACTACCTATATCTACACAAGACCAATACCGTGACCTTTGGTGTTGAATATGAAGAAGAAAGAGGCGAGTCAGAATATTCCTGGGTGAGCGCATGGGGGCCTGGCAAGAGTGTCTTCCCTGAAAAAAGCGCCAATATAAAAGGTGCTTACATTCAGGATAAGATATCGCTCAATGAGAGCTTTTTTGCAACTTTGGGTATTAGAGTAGATGACCATAGTCGCTTTGGCAGTGAAATTACCTATCGCATTGCCCCTGCCTATCTCATCAAAAATACAGGTACAAAGATTAAAGCAACATATGGTACAGGTTATAAAGCACCTTCCCTTTATCAGCTCTATGCTCCAGCAACTGCATGGGGTCCAATTGGAAATGAAAATCTCAAACCTGAGAAAAGTAAAGGCTGGGATGTAGGAATAGAGCAATATTTTTTCAAGGAAAGAGTGAAACTTGGTACTGCCTATTTTTGGAATGACTTTAAGGACCTTATTGATTTTGATTGGGCTAAGGGATACATCAATATTGCTAAAGCCAGGACCAAAGGCGTGGAAATTTTTGCCTCAGTTTGTCCTATCGAAGACTTAACAATAGGCGCAAGCTATACATACACGGACACCGAGGATAAAGAAACCAAAGAAAGGCTCTTGAGGAGGCCTTTGCATAAAGGAAGCCTCAACATAAACTATCGCTTTCTTAAAAAGGGAATCGCCAATCTTGATGTCATTTATGTAGGTAAAAGAGATGACTTAGTACCTTATGAGCGTGGTGAGGTAGATGATTACACCTTAATCAACCTAAGTACTTCCTACAATATTTCAAAAAACATTCAGCTCTTTGGTCGTGTGGAAAACTTACTCGACAGAGAATATGAGGATGTCTGGGGCTACGGGACAGCAAGGTTTTCCCTCTTTGGGGGAATAAAGGTGAGCCTTTAATGAATCAAATAGTATCCCCTTTGTTTTTAATTTTGGATAAGCCAACTACTTTAGACAAAAGGGCGGACAAGGAAAGGCTCTTAGACAAATTGAACCAACAGACAGGGCTCTATCTCCCCATAGAGATAGATTTGAAAGTCCTTCGAGAGATACCGTCTCTACTAAGGAAGGATGGATTTTCCATATTGCTTACCCTTGGCTTTATTAGAGACAGATTGAAAGTCATAGCTGCTAATAGAAGGTTTATTTATGGGGTTGCTATTGATATCGGTACAACAAACATAGTTGCTTCTCTCTTTGATTTAAATAGGAACCAGAGAATTGGGCATATGGAAGGTGCAAA
>JACAEY010000008.1 GCA_013388605.1 Nitrospirota bacterium
ATAAAGCTTCACTAAAATGGGGTGATAAGAGCTCCATTTTACCAATCTCATCAACAACTATTAAATTGCTTTCATTTAATGCTTGACGTATGGCATAAACGCCAACATCATCTATTACATGAGTATCAACTTTATATTTGCCTACCTGATGGCAACTGGAAATGTTGACATGTGCTAATATTGCTTCTTTACCGTCAAGTGTGATAAGCCTGAACCCCTGCCTGACCTTGCCGTGTCGTATCTCTTCAGTAAAAAATCCACCAGCTTTTATCTTCGTCTTAGATAAAACTTCCTTGATAAGGCCAGTTTTACCTGTACCAGGCTTGCCTGTTAGAAGCAGAACCCGTTTCATCATCACTTTCCAAAAGCCTGAGTTCTTCTCTTTTCCTTAATCCCTTCCAGGAGTCGCCGAGACATTGTCAAGTCTTTTATGAAAATTCTATTCAGGGCTTTATTCTCAATGGTTTCAATGGTTATTATTTACACTGCAATCCTTCCAAGTTCCATATCCTCTTCCAAAGCCTATAAGGATACATATAATACGTCGGACAAAACTCGATAGCAATAGCACCTCCTCTTTCTCCTTAGTTCTCACCGCAAGTCTCGTTCCCTCAAGGATTAAATAAGCTGGTATATCCTTGCAAAATAAGGTAGCATTCAAACAACTGCTCTGAGAACCTCGGAAAGTTTGACAAGGCGCTAAAAAAATGGCATACAGCATCTGTTCAATTATCCAAGATGCCCTAAAATCAATGCTCACATCGAAAATATAACAGAACTATACAGGAAGAATCTATAGATAATCTCTGGATATTATCCACAACAAGAGGCTGTTTAATCAGGCACTCGTTGATTATGTCAACTTCTATAACACTAAAAGATTCCATAAATCACTTAAGAAAAAAACACCAATTCAGTTTATAATTGACAAATGAGGAATGTCGCAAAAGTCTTTAACCTACATTTTTAATTTGGGTTGATGGAATGATTCCATTTTTAATAGGTATAATTAATACGATTCCAGAGGTTATATGAAGATCCTTGAATACAACGACCTTGATGTCTCGATGGTAAGGCGTCAATATGAAAAAGTCATATCCTATCTTGAAAAGAATGATTTCAGGTCTGCTGAGGTCAAAAAAATCGCTGAAGAAGGTCTTTACAGAGCGAAACTCGATAATGCAAACAGGGTCATCTTTAAGCTCATTAAATATAAAGGAGAACGCTATGCCCTGATGCTTGAGGTTGTTCTCAACCATGCCTATGATAGATCGAAATTTTTAAGGGGTGTCAAGATTGATGAAACAAAGATTCCGTTTAGTGAAATAAGAGACGACAATTTACCCTCTCTTGTTTATATTAATCCATCAAACAGAAGATTTCACTTCCTTGATAAGGTCATATCCCTTAATCCTGAACAGGAAGATGCTTATAATGCCAACCCACCACTTATAATTATCGGACCCGCTGGTAGTGGCAAAACAGCAATTACTCTTGAAAAGTTAAAGCTTCTATATGGCAAGGGCATTTATGTAACTCTTTCTCCATATCTTGTTGAGAATGCCCGAAGTTTATTTTATAGCCATCACTACGAAAACGAAAATCAGGAGGTCGCCTTTCTTTCCTTTAGGGAATTCCTCGAAACGATGCACATTCCTGATGGCAAAGAGATGAGATACGATATCTTATCAAAGTGGTTCTATAGATTCCAGCGTGGGCAGCATCTTACTGATCCCCACAGGCTATATGAAGAATTCAGAGGAGTAATAACAGGTTCCTGTGTAGATAAGCCTTATCTCAGTCGTCAAGAGTATTTTAATCTCGGTGTGAGACAATCTATATTTCTTGACAGTGATAGAGAATTAGTATATACACTTTTTGAAAAATACCTTACACTTCTTAAGGAGAACAAATATTATGACCCGAACATTGTAGCCTATGATTATCTGAAGTATGTGAGCCCAATATATGATTTTGTAGTTGTGGATGAGGTGCAGGATATAACGAATATACAGCTTTATCTCATCCTGAAAAGTCTCAAAAAGATGGAAAACTTCATCCTTTGTGGAGACTCTAATCAGATAGTCCATCCAAACTTCTTTTACTGGAGCAAACTCAAATCCTTGTTCTATACATCAGCAGAGATAGAGGTAAAGAAGATAACGAGAATTATACAATCAAACTTCCGCAACTCTCAAACAATAACCGACATCTCAAATAAAGTTCTGATGATCAAGCAGAAGAGATTCGGCTCCATTGACAAGGAAAGCACCTATCTTATGAAGAGCCTATCAGAGGATAAAGGAGATGTTGTATTTCTTAAAGACACAGAGAGGGTAAAGACCGAGATGAATAAAGCCATCCGTCGTTCCACAAAATTCGCTGTGCTTGTCATGCGGAATGAAGAAAAGGACTCAGCCCGCAAGTTCTTTGATACACCACTAATCTTCAGTATTCAGGAGGCAAAAGGTCTGGAGTATGAAAATGTCATCCTCTTGAATTTCGTAACAGGAGAACGCCAAAATTTTCAGGAGATTATAAATGGGGTTAAAGAAGAGGATTTAGAAGGAGAGCCCAAATTCATGAGAGCCTCTGATAAAAGAGATAAATCTCTTGATGTCTATAAATTCTTTATTAACTCTCTTTATGTTGCAATTACCCGTTCTATCAAACGTCTTTATATCATTGAGGAAAACACTGCACATCCCCTATTGCAGTTACTCGGCCTGAAAAATGCATTGGAGCAAATAAGGATTGAGTCCTCTCATTCAAGCATTGAAGAATGGCAAGCAGAGGCACGCAGGCTTGAGCTTCAGGGAAAACAAGAGCAGGCTGAGGAGATCAAACGTACGATATTAAAGACTCAACCAGTACCATGGATAATCTGCACATATGAAAGGCTTAAAGAACTCATAACCCAAATCCGCAAAGCAAGAGATAATCCTCAAAGACCAAGAAAGATACTCTTTGAGTATGCCCTTTTTTATGACCTACCAATGATTATGGAGTTTTTAAGTAGGCATGACTTTGTAAAGGCGAAACAGATATGTCCTTTACGGGATGGAAAGCTGACCTTTAACATCCAGTTATATATCCAGCAAAGAAAAAACTTCCTTTCAAATTATACTGCAAAATACAGAAGTCCCCTTAATAAAGAGGTACTTAGAGAGTGCGAAATTTACGGTATCGACCACAGAACAGAATTTAATTGCACTCCCTTAATCCTCGCTGCACAGACAGGCAATATCAGCCTTGTAAAGGAATTACTCTCAAGAGGAGCTGACCGAGATTTAATAGATAATCATGGAATGACAGCATGGCAGAGAGCCCTTCAAGTGGCTGTCGAAAATAATGCCTTAGTTAATATCTTTGCCGAGATACATGAAATCCTTATACCCTCATCTATTAATCTCAGGATCGAGGATAGGCTTATCAAAATTGACAGTAGGCAGGGTGAGTTTTTGCTATTTAATCTCTTCTTTGCCAAGCTGTCTTCAATTGAAAATTATATTAAAAATGCTCCAACCCTTAGTGCTGTTGAAATATCTCATATGATAAGAAACCTCCCTGAAGGTGTGATTCCTGAATACAGAAAAAAGAGACAGTACATATCTGCACTACTTGCTAAAAATGAAACAAATAGCTCAAATCTGTATTCGAGAAAATTATTTAAAAGAGTAAACAGAGGCAAATATACTCTTAATGCCGATATAAAAATACGTCACAAGGACGGCTGGATTGATATTTATCACTTTTCAGGAATTGAAACTATCTATCAAATTACTTCCGATGGTGAGAAGGTTTAAAAATAATATCATCATGAATAAATAATAGTTAATTAGGACACATCCCATTTCTCTTGGCATAGTAGTGGTTATTCTGAGGGGGAGGGGTTCCGGTAGAAGGAGGTTGAATAATATGATAACCGCTGAGAAGTTTTATAAAGAGATATTAGAGATGCCGCTTAAAGAGAGAGAAAAGCTTTTTACTATCAGAGAAGCATCTGAATATCTCGAGGTTGCAGAGATAACAGTGAGAAGATGGGCAAAAGATAGTATCTTGAAATCAAAAAGGATAGGCAAAAATATAGTGTTTGATGCTGATGAGTTAAAAGAGTTTTAGTGAAAAAGACGACCAAAAACAAATTAAAGTTACTCAGGGTATAGGTTAGCTCCTGAAAGGCTCAATCCTTAAGCCTTTTTCCTAAAAATTTAGTGGAAAATGAAATTAAGCTCTTAGATACATGGGGGAAGGGCTACCTTTATTGGGGGAGTGAAGGTAGCCCTGTATGGGGTAATTAATGGTATCAGAAATCCTTTAGGTATGTCAACCAGAGGCGCCAATCTCATGAAGACATAGGTTAAAAATAGATGTGGCTAACAACAAGGGGTAGTTGCTTAATATCACTTTATATCTAAAGGCCAGATACCACATTACCGGATAGGTAAGCCTTCAGCTGGATGAGATTGATATATGGATTCTGTTAAAGAGGCAGTTGAAACTTTGGGAAAGAGACGCAAAAATGGGCACAGTGAAAATAAAAAGAGGTTGCATATGCTACAACCCCTTGATTTTAAAAGCGTCCCCAACGGGATTTGAACCCGTGTTACCGCCTTGAAAGGGCGATGTCCTAGGCCGTACTAGACGATGGGGACAAAATAGTGAGCCGCGTTGGATTCGAACCAACCACACCCGCCTTAAAAGGGCGGTGCTCTACCTACTGAGCTAGCGGCCCGAAATAAATAATTTTTACTTTACCTGTTAGATAATTTTCTTGTCAAATCTCAGGTGATCTTTCTTTAGTAAATGGCAGGAGACCACCGTGAAGGATTATTTCCCTCTCCCTTTCATTTAAATCTGAAATTAATTCAAAGGAGAAATTTTTTGAAATGTTATATGTTTTATAAGATTGATCCCCTTTTAATGTTTTAACAATTTCTTCAATAAGCAACCAGTCACCTTTTTCGATTCTATCATAATCTTCAGGATTCGAAAACTTAAGAGGAATAATACCGAAATTTATAAGATTGGATCTGTGAATACGTGCATATGATTTTGCGATTACTGCTTTAATCCCTAAGAACATTGGTGCAATTGCTGCATGCTCTCTTGATGAACCTTGTCCATAATTCTCTCCTCCAATTATGATTCCTCCACCCTTAGACTTTGCATCCCTTGCCCTCTTGCTAAAGGTAGTATCAATATTGGAGAAAACAAACTCTGACATAGCAGGTATATTTGAACGTAGAGGAAGTATTGAGGCACCTGCAGGCATTATATCGTCTGTTGTTATATTATCCGATAGTTTAATAAGTACTTCTGCTTCAATCCTTTCATTTAGAGGTTCTTTAACAGGTACTTCTTTTATATTTGGTCCTTTTATAATTTTTATCTTACCTTCTGACTTTGGTGGAATAAGAAGGTTATCATTGATAAGATAGCTTGAGGGTTCTTTGTATTTTTTTAAAATGAATCCGGCATCGCAGGGATCCACTATTTTTCCTTTTATAGCAAATACTGCACATGAAAGTGGGTTTGCAAGATACACGAAAGCATCCTTATTGCCACAACGTCCTTTAAAGTTTCTGTTATATGATCTTACAGAGACATGACCTGTCCCTGGAGAACCGCCCATTCCAATACAAGGTCCGCATGAGG
>JACAEY010000089.1 GCA_013388605.1 Nitrospirota bacterium
AATAACCTTGTGCCGCTTGTGTTTGCGGGAAGTTTTAGACATTCAGAAAGATCACTCGCAGTAATCTTTCCCCTTTTTAGAATAAAATATAAGGTCTCTTTTAGGTAATTATTAAGGCTTCCGAGAAGGACTTCCTTCCCATTTTTCATACATGCCATCACCGCAAGCTCTTTTCTCTCAAGAGCAACTTCTATGTTTTCTTTCTGGTTCTCATTTAAGCCAGTAAGAACAATATATTTATCACCATATTCACCACTTATCAGTCTTGATAGCAGTTTTGCAATCACTTCATCAGCACATGAGTAATCAATAACACCTATCTTTGAGAAATCGAGAGCAATGACCTCACCTTCTTTCTCATTTTCTATATCCTTTTCTATTCGATCTCTTATAATCTGACCCGATGTTCTTGTCACAAGGTCACAGGAGCCATTCTTTAATTCTTCTTTAAGTATCTTATATAGATTATACGTTACCATAAATCAAGCAGACCTTTTATATATACCTAAATTGAACTTTTCATTAGTCGGAAACTAAAGTTTGCTGCTATAACAAAATTAGGAAATAACCGTTCAATTTGGGACATAATCTTCTTTGCATTAAATCTTACATAGTTCTAAATGTTTTAAAAGTATAAATAAACCTTTTCATATTTACCTTCTCTCCACTCCCATATCGAGACCTCATGATAATCAGAACTACTCAATAATCCTGCCTTAGACCTTAAATTACTTGTTATCTCATTGAAGGCTTTTTCAGCCTCTTCCAGTGAATTGAAATGATTAACCAAGCTTGTCATGCCCTGATTCACCATCACAAGAAGATACTTAGCTACAAGAGGATTACTTGATAATTGATAGGTAAATTCCTCCCCTTTCTTTTTAAAAGAATCCTCACCCATCCCTTATCCTCCATTAAATTAAAATTTATCCAACATAAACAAATGAATGTATAAAACCTTTCATGATATTTATGGTAAGCATTTCCTCTTTTTCTTTATCATTTTTTTTCAACTGAATCAATTGAATCATAAAGAGAGGGATTTGTCAAGGGGAAAAATGAGGGCTGATTTTAGGGCAAAAACTTCACAATATTTATAAAATTAGGTCTCTGAAGTCCCTTCGGTTATCTCTATTCGCACGAGGGCGAGGATTGGGGTCTACACCTCTGGTAGCAGAATGTTAATCTGAGCACCTGGAAAATATCTAAGATGGCTTTCTCTTTCTTTGCCCCAAGCCCATTTAGGAATAATTGAGAGCTTTGCAATACCTGAACGAATAGAAAGCTTACCATTCCACTTGTTTACAAAGCGCCTTACTCCTGGCAGTCCATGTCCTCTTCCTACATCAGTATATCTTGATGCTCCATAGAGTAAAGCCATCTCAATAGCATCAATATCATTTCTTATATTAAATCTTCCCGATAGAGATCTTCTGAAGCCTATACCTATATCCATAACAGCAAGCTTAACAACATTTTTGTTAAATTTCTGAAAATGATATTTCTGAATACCAACATATCCAGTCTTTTCACTATGCTCAATAATATTCTGACATACTTCTGAGAGTGAGACAATGAACCCATGAATTGCCTTTTCATCATAGTGGAGATGTCTTGCCAAAATTGTCTCGGCACGACTTTTCACCTTACCAACGATAAAATGTATATCATCTGAATCTTTTATGGGTGTAATTTCAAGAAGGACATCTGAATAAGAACTTCTGAGATATTTTTCAGAAATTGATGGCTCTGGGGGCTCAAGTGTAAAATATCTCTCAGCAAATCTGAAGAAATCCATTCTTTCAAGATATTTAAGAACTTCTTCTGAGTGAGGTAGAAATAAAGTCTTTTTAATCCCATCAAATTTCAAAAGTTCACCAAACTCAAGAATACCAAGCATACCATAAGGATCTATAAAAGTAGCATTTCTTAAATCTATAGCTGACGACTCGATGAAGATATTGAGGACCTGTTCAAAGGTCTCTTCAGTTATCTGTATCATTATTATTAAATGTTAAAATTCCTCATATTCATTCTCTGTATGACATAGAATTTAAGATTTTCTGCGTTTTTCCTCATCAGAGGTGATAGTGAAGAGATTGCAGCTTTCACTAAAATGACAGCAACTAAAATAAATAATTATTCTTCTGGTATAGACTCTATTATCTTCTCTAACCTTGACTTTGGTACTCCCCCTAAGACTTTTTTCAGCTCTTCCTCTGTGAATTTTTCTCTTAAAAATTTGACGATATCCATCCTTCTCTCCCAACATCCTACAATATTCCTGCACGGTAGTCCCTCACTTACGACTATACAGTAAGAAAAATTGATCATCAGCCCGAGTTGATTGCAGTAAATCTCCACTTTTATATGTTAACAAAAAAATGTTATTGCGAGGGGCAAGTCCCGAAGCAAGCTAATGCAGGAACAAGGAGCGATAAGACTTTAGATTGCTTCGCTTTGATCGCAATGACCCTATATATAAGATGCTGAAAAGATATCTACCCTGATGCTGCTGGTTTTGGAAACTTCTCCAAGTCTTTTATAAGCTTTTTTATTTCTTCATCTGGTAATACATAATCATCAAGTTTTCCGGACAAATAAGCATCATAAGCTGCAAGGTCTATAATGCCATGACCACTCCAGTTAAATAGTATGACCTTTTCTTTACCCTCCTCTTTTGCCTTTTTTGCTTCCTCTATTACACCTGCAATCGCATGGTTAGTTTCAGGTGCTGGAACAAACCCTTCTGTTCTTGCAAAGGTAATACCTGCCTTAAATGTCTCAAGTTGTGGATATGCCCTCGCTTCTATAATTCCATCTACAACGAGTCTGCTAACTATTGGTGCCATCCCATGATACCTAAGACCACCTGCATGTATAGGGGCAGGCACAAAACCATGCCCAAGAGAATGCATTGCAATAAGTGGTGTTGTCTCAGCAGTATCACCAAAATCATATATGTAAGGACCTTTTGTCATTGTTGGACAGGAAGTTGGCTCACAGGCAATTATCTTTATGTCTTTACCATAAATTTTGTCTCTAATAAAAGCTAATGCACATCCTGAAAAATTACTTCCACCTCCAGCACATCCAATTACTATGTCAGGGTATTCTCCTATCATGGTAAGCTGTTTGTATGCCTCAAGACCTATTATTGTCTGATGTAGTAAGACATGGTTCAAAACACTACCGAGAGAGTATCTTGTATCTTTTGAAGTAACAGCATCCTCTATTGCCTCACTGATAGATATTCCAAGGCTTCCGGGATGTTCTGGATCTTGGGCAAGGAACTTTCTTCCTGCATTCGTATCTGGACTTGGACTCGGAACACACTTTGCTCCCCATGTCTCCATCAGGATTCTTCTATAAGGTTTCTGATTGTAACTTACTCTTACCATATAAACCTTGCATTCAAGACCAAACTGATTGCATGCAAAGGCAAGGGCACTCCCCCACTGACCTGCCCCTGTCTCTGTTGCAAGTCTTTTTATACCAAATACCTTGTTATAATATGCTTGAGCTATTGCTGTATTCGGTTTATGACTTCCCGGAGGACTTACCCCTTCATTTTTAAAGTAAATCCTTGCAGGAGTATCAAGAAACTTTTCTAATGAATACGCCCTGTGTAAGGGAGTTGGTCTCCAAATAAGGTATTTCTCAATGACCTCCTCAGGTATATCAATCCATCTTTCTGAAGTAACTTCTTGCTCTATCAAATTCATAGGGAAAACAGGTGCCAGCATATCAGGTGTTATAGGTTGACCTGTAGCAGGGTTTAAAGGAGGTGGAAGAGGATGTGGTAAGTCAGCCAAAACATTGTACCACTGTTTTGGGATCTCTTTCTCTGGAAGTATTATTTTTTTCTCCTTCAAATGTCCTCCGTTATAAAAAGAAAATTTAGTTGATATTTTAGCACAAAGACATATAGCTATAAAGAATTAATTTTTGTTATAAGCTCTTCACACTTTGCTTTTTCCTTAGTATTTTCAATTAGGACTACTTAACCATTTACCGTTTTACACTCCAGATGCTAAAATCTCTTCACACAATTCAGATATGGGAAGCTTAAGATAGGCAGCATAATAAATTATAATTAAACCAAATGGGTTAAGAGTATTAAGGAGAAAGGATATATAAAAGGAAAATAATCAATAAACAAATTACAATAATCAAAATGTATATGCTATGGAGTTAAATGTTTATGATGCTTGTATCGTAAAATATTTATGGGCTAAGTCTTTTACGAATAACTTAACAAAAGGACGAAATGAGCATCGTTGCATAACCAATAGAGGAGAGACTATTGGTAATCAGATTTGTAATTTGGTGTTTAAGGATTATTTAATTTAAGGAGGAGGGTTAAATGGCAGTTATAAAAAAAGCAATAATAAGTGTTTCTAACAAAGAAGGTATTGTTGAATTTGCAAAAGCTCTTGAATCAATTGGGGTAGAGATACTATCAACAGGTGGAACTGCAAGGGCCTTGCGAGAGACAGGTGTTTCTGTTAAAGAAGTATCTGAATATACAGGTTTCCCTGAAATGCTTGACGGAAGAGTTAAGACACTTCACCCTAAGATTCATGGAGGTTTACTATCAAGGAGGAATAACCCAAAAGATATGGAAGAGATTAAAGAACACGGAATAGAACCTATAGATATGGTAGTTGTAAATCTCTATCCATTTGAAGAGACCGTTTCAAAACCTGAGGTCACTTTAGAAGAAGCAATCGAGAACATGGACATAGGGGGTCCCACGATGCTCCGTTCTGCCTCAAAGAACTTTCAGGATGTTGCTGTTATTGTTGATCCTTCTGATTACAGGAAAATCATAAAAGAGATGAAGAGACTTAAAGGAGACTTAAGCTATAAGACAAGACTTAGACTCGCAAAAAAGGTTTTCAAGAGAACATCACAATATGATAAAGCTATTGCAACATACCTTAATAAGGTAAAAGTGACATCTTAAATTCAGATATTCAAAACTTATTTAACACGAAAAAATTCTTTTATATAATGCAGATGCTACGAAAAAATTTATTTTTTCAATTTCATAACTCTTCATCTATGTTTGTAACTCATTTATCTATAAATTTTCACATTATTTCCTTATGCTCACAGATAATGGATACAAGTCACGAGCTATATTTGAACAATGTCCGCATTATTTGCGCTAACATCTTATATTGGACTTGTTCAGAATTTAGATATTAGAATTTAGAGTTTTAGGTTATCAAGATGAAAGTTCTCGTTATTGGAGGAGGAGGTAAAGAACACGCTATCGTCTGGAAGTTATCCCAGAGCAAGCATGTTGATATGATTTACTGTTGTCCCGGAAATGCAGGGATATCTGATTTAGCAGAATGTATAGATATTGATCCTGAAGATAATGAGGCACTTGTTGATTTTGCTAAATATGAATGGATAGATTTAACCATTGTGAGTTCTAAAGAGCATCTTTTAAAAGGGCTTGTGGATTCTTTTGAGAAAAGAGGTTTTAAAGTCTTTGGACCTAACAGAACTGTTGCAAAGCTTGGAACAAGCAGGATTTTTGCAAAAAACTTTATGAGACTTTACCGCATTCCAACAGCAGGATACAAGGTCTTCACTACTTACCAATATGCAGAAGATTATGTAAGACTTAAAGGTCCACCCATAGTTATAAGATTGGATATACCTCTGGAAGGCTGTGATACATATGTAGCATTTTCTGTTGAAGATGCAATAAATGCCTTAAAAGCAATCTTCAAAGAAAGAGGCTTTATAAGCGAAAATCCGTATATTATCATTGAGGAAGAACTTAAAGGTGAAGTGATATCTTGTATGTCATTTATAGATGGAAAAGATATTGAACCATTTCCTGCTTCAAAGAAATACAGACAAATTTACGATAGAAATATAGGTCTAATCACAGAAGGAATGGGTGCTTACAGTCCTGTACCTGTTTATACTAAAGAGATCGAATCTATGATTATGAAAAAAATATTTCAACCAGTTTTAAAGGGTCTTAATTCTGGGGGATTAAGATATAAAGGTATTTTTTCAGCAGAAATCTTAATAAAAGATGGAAACCCATATGTAGTTAACATGGACATCACCTTTCCTGACCCGGAAACACAGACAGTTCTTCCAAGAATGGATGCGGATTTTATAGAAATTGCACTAATGATAATAAACGAAAGACTTTCTGAAATCAAGAACAAAATTAAATGGAAGCAGGATACTTCAGTCTGCGTCGTTGTTTCTTCAAAAGACTATCCTAAAAAGTCTCAAAATAATTCTATAATATCTGGACTCGAAAAGGTAAAAAACATGAGAGATGTTTATGTATTCCATGCAGATACTAAATTTGACAACAGCAATATAGTTTCTTCCAATGGTAGAGTTCTTAGCATATCAGCAATCGGAGAGAACATAAAAGATGCAAGAGAAAAGGCATATGGGGCGATAGAGAAGATATATTTTGAAAGGATGCATTACAGAAAAGATATCGGATTACATCTTTAAGTTTTAAGAAAATTAGAATGGAGGGAATATGAGACCCCGGGTCTTAATAGTCATGGGAAGCGACTCAGATATGCCAATTATGGAAGAGGCAGGAAAAGTCCTTGATGAACTTGGTATCCCATATTTGATGTCAGTAGCATCAGCACACAGAACACCTGAATTAACGATTAAACTTGCTAAAGATGCTGAAAAAGAGGGTATAGAGGTAATTATTGCAGGTGCTGGAATGGCTGCCCACTTAGCAGGTGTAATTGCATCTCATACAATTCTGCCTGTAATAGGGGTTCCGATAGATTCTTCTCCTCTGAATGGCTTTGATGCACTATTATCAACAGTACAGATGCCTCCGGGGGTGCCTGTTGCGACAATGGCAATAGGTAAGGCTGGTGCAAAAAATGCTGCTATCTTTTCATCTGAAATTCTTGCAAGAAAAGACTCTGGCGTTGCTAAAAGGCTTAAAGAATATAGAAAGAAAATCTCTGAAAAGATTAAAAAAAGCTCGAGGTCACTCAAGAGGCAGATGTGATAAAAGTCCATCTTGATTGTTTTCCATGCTTTCTGAAACAGTCTATTATCTCTCTAAGACTTGGAACGAAAGACGAAGGATTGCAAGAAACGATACTTAAAAGTGTGCTTATTGAGATCCAGAACGCCGATTTGTCTAGACCGCCTGCCTATACAACAACATTTATTCATAGAAAGATTAGGCAGCTAATCGGAAAAGACCCTTTCGAGGAAATAAAATCAGAATACAATAAAGTAGCCCTAAGTCTATATCCATCTCTAAAAAGCATCGTTGAAAAAAGTTCAGACCCTCTATGGACAGGTGCAAGGCTTGCTATTGCAGGAAATGTGATTGACTTTGGAATCTTTGCCTCTGTAGATATAGAAGGTTCTATAAACAGGGCCCTGAACTCTCCGTTAGCAGTTGACGATTACAACTCTTTTAAAAAGGCTCTTTATGAAAAGTCAAACATACTCTACCTCATAGACAATGCTGGTGAGATAGTATTTGACAGACTTCTTATAGAGGTACTCATTTCTATGGGCAAAAAAGTGACAGCAGTTGTAAAAGGGTCTCCTGTAATCAATGATGCAACTATAGAAGATGCCTTTGAAGCCGGCATCACGGAGATATGTGATGTCACTGATAATGGCTCTGATGCCATTGGCACCATACTCAATTGCTCATCTCCATCTTTTCAGGAGATATTCAGAGAATCACAACTTGTAATAAGCAAAGGTCAGGGAAACTTTGAGACCCTCACTGGTTCTGAAAAGAAAATATTCTTCCTATTCCAATCCAAATGCGATGTGGTTTCTAAAGAACTTGGCCTTTCAACTGGCTCGATGCTTCTAAAGAAATCCTGATCTTCTTGGCTGGTTAAACTTTCAAGGAATGCCTATCTTCTTCTCCCTCTACCAAAACCACCTTTTTCTCTAACAGAACCCCTCTCGCGCCTCTCCTGTGGTTTTGCCTCATTGACAATGATATTTCTGTCCATGAATGGCTTACCATTCAACATGGAGATCGCCTTCTGTGCATCTTCTTTTGAAGCCATCTCCACAAATCCGAAACCTCTCATTCTGCCTGTAGCTGTATCTTTAATCAGCTTGACAGAAACAACCTCACCTGCCTTAGAAAACAAATCCTTCAAATCTTCTTCTGAAGCCTTGAAAGAGATGTTTCCCGCATAAAGCCTGGTACTCATTCCGCCTCCTTATTAATTTTAAATTTCCTTAAGACCACAGGGGTCTTGGAGATATAGTAGCTTTGCATGAGAAAGGTGTTTTTGTCAAATATTAAATAAAGGATGGATGTTCTATGTTAGTATTTTGTAATGGAACGATTGGTTTTATTAGAAAATAATATTGAATTTATTTTAAAGCGTGCTGTTGTGTCACTTGAAAAAGGAGGAATAGTTGCTTACCCAACAGAGACATTTTATGGGCTTGGTGTTAAATTTGATATAGAAAATTCATTAAAAAAACTTCTTGAGATAAAAAATAGACCTAAAGACAAGGCTATGCCTCTGATCATAGGTAATACGGGATTACTTACCCTGATTACACACTCCTTAAATCATAGAGCATTTATTCTTATGGAAAGGTTCTGGCCGGGTCCGCTCACATTGATTCTTCCTGCAAGAGAAGATATTTCAGATTACATTACCGCAGGTACTGGTAAAGTTGCTGTAAGAATACCCGGTAAATCATTTGCTCTCCATCTTGCAAAAAAAACTAATTTTCCATTCACTGCAACAAGTGCTAATCCATCGGGTATGCCTCCAGCAAGAGACGCAGAAACTGTTATGAAGTATTTTGGAAAAGTCATAGACCTCCTTATTGATGGCGGACATACCCCTGGGGATATGCCCTCAACAATAGTGGATGTTACAGAAAAAGAGATTAAAATTTTGCGTAAGGGACTTATAAATATAGACTCAATAAAAAGAGCCCTGGATCTCAAGGTATGAAATTTTTATTTTTCAATTTATTAAATTATCATGTTGCTAATAACAAAAAGCTTTTGTTAATTGACTCGTTTATTACAATTTAGTAAACTTCAATAAAGATTTGAACCTTTCAGTAAATCTAAATGGAGGTTTGTCCTTCATTAATATACATAATTCTTGATTAAACCTATTGGGGCTGTATCCTCAAAGGTATTAAACTTAATGAGTATTTTCGACCTTCGGCAATCCGTGATCGATGAATACAGCAAGTACGTTCAAAGTTTTCTCTCTATTGCTGACGAACGAGTAAGGGCATTCATTGAGGAATCGCTCCTAAGAAACCAGGCCCTTTGGCCCGATGCGCTGCTACAATTGAATCCCTCTTATGAGACGGCTTTGGCAATCAAAGACCTTATCAATGAGGGAAAACTCCATCCCTTATGTGCCGAAATATTCCGTGAAGATGGTAAGGAATCCATACGGCTGTACCGACATCAGCAGGAAGCGATTGAAAAAGCTCTGAACCGGAAACATTTCGTTGTCACGAGTGGCACCGGGTCCGGGAAGACCCTTACTTATTTTGTTCCTATTTTTGACGCCATTCTTCGCACTCAACCTGAGCAGACCAAGAATTGTTTACCCGATGAACGCATTGGTTAATTCTCAGGAAGAGGCTTTGAGAAGACTGACTTCCCAATACAAAAATCTTACGGGGAAAGAGTGCCCAGTTCATTTTTCGAAATATACCGGCCAGGAAAGAGGGCAAGAAAAAGAGAATATACAGAAGAACCCGCCCCATATTCTGCTAACCAACTATGTCATGTTAGAGCTTATGCTCGTCCGTCCAGAGGAACATAATTTTGTAGACAGGACTACAGCGGACCTTCAATTCCTGGTTGTTGATGAATTACATACTTATCGGGGCAGACAGGGAGCAGATGTTGGTCTTTTGATTCGTCGGTTGCGCGAGCGATCCGGAAACCAGAATCTTCAATGTATTGGAACAAGTGCAACCATGGTTGCTGGGAAAGCCACCTCCAAAAGGGAAAGACAGGTGGCTGTTGCCGAATTTGCAATCAAAATTTTTGGAGTCACAGTTGAACCTGATAGTGTCATCGAAGAGACTCTTAAGAAAGCTGCTTCAACTCCAGCCATTCCATCCGCAGAGGGATTGCGTAATGCCCTAAATTCTCCTCTTCCGCAGACGGCTGAAGAAATGACTCGGAATCCAGTTACAGCCTGGATTGAGCTTACCTTTGGCATCGAGGAAGAGC
>JACAEY010000102.1 GCA_013388605.1 Nitrospirota bacterium
ACAGAGCTTAGAGCGGAATGCAAAAAAAATCAATTAAAAAATTTGAATTTTCTATCTTAGCTGAATGCTCTCAGCTCTTAGCTAATTGGCTGGGGAGAGAGGATTCGAACCCCTGTAAGCAGATCCAGAGTCTGCCGTCCTGCCGCTGGACGACTCCCCAAGGAATAAAAAATTATATCACATCTTTTTTGTCGATTTCTTTACCACCCTGCTTGAGGAGTTTTTAGTTCTTCTCGAAATATAAATTAGGGTATAATTCTAAAACCTACCATAAAATTAGTGATGCTAAATAGAAATATTATTAAGTGAGTGTGAATATGCCAAACAGTGATAATGTGAGGGTGTAATGTAGATATTTAATTGGTAGTTAATAATGAACCTATTAAATTTTCTTGGTTAAAGAAAGGAGATATTATGAACATCATAAAAATCATGCCATGTCTTGACATGAAGGATGGGAGAGTAGTCAAAGGGATACATTTTGTAAATATTAAGGATGCAGGTGACCCAGTAGAAAACGCAGCCTTATATCAAAAGGAAGGTGCTGATGAACTTGCTATGCTGGACATAGCAGCAACAGTAGAAAACCGAAAGACCAGGCTTGAATGGGTTAAGAATGTATCATCCGTCATAAACATACCACTAACAGTTGGCGGAGGTATTTCTTCTTTAGAAGATATAGAATTAGTATTAAAAGTAGGTGCTGATAAAGTTTCTATGAATAGTGCTGCTGTAAAAAATCCTGATCTTATCAGAGAGGCAGCAAAGACATTCGGTTCAGATAGAATTACCATTGCTATTGACGGACGGAGGAACAAAGAAATGCCATCGGGATTTGAGCTGGTTGTTTTCGGTGGTACCAAACCTGTAGGAAAAGATGCTATAGCCTGGGCAAGACAGTGTCAGGATCTTGGTGCCGGTGTGATCCTACCAACAAGTATGGACGGAGACGGAACACAGGCAGGGTATGATCTTGAATTTACAAGGGCTATTTCAGATGCTGTAAATCTCCCAGTTGTTGCGTCCGGCGGAGCAGGAAAGCTTGAGCATTTTTATGAGGCTGTTATTAAGGGAGGCGCTCAGATTTTGCTGGCTGCTTCCGTTTTTCACTATCGAATCCTTAGCATCAGACAGGTAAAAGAATATTTACAAAATAAAGGTCTGAAAGTTAATTTGTAATGATGTAGACAGCGTGATAAGAGAAAAAAGAAAAGAATTCCTTGATATTGCTATAAAAGCTGCAAGAGTAGCAGGAGATGTTATCATTGATAATCTTGGCAAGATTTCTAAAAAAGATATTGGTATTAAAAAGTCTTCTGACTTTGTTACAGCTGTTGATAAAGAATCAGAAAGACTTATCATAGAGACAATAAAGAGTTATTTTCCAGATCACCTCTTTTTGACGGAAGAATCTCTAAAAGAATGTGGCAAAGAAGCATACCGCTGGATAATAGACCCCCTTGATGGAACCACTAATTATATTCATGGATTTCCCATTTTTTCAGTCTCAGTAGCTCTCGAATATAAAGGCAATATTATAATAGGCGTTACCCTTGATCCATTAAGAGATGAGCTTTTCTATGCTGAAGAAGGTTCAGGTTCTTTTCTAAATGGAAGACGAGTAAATGTATCAGAAGAGAGATTTAAAGAGAGTCTTATTACAACAGGATTTCCTTTTCGAAAAAAAGAGATGATAGATTTATATCTTAAACTCTTCAGAAATATATTCTTTAAAGTAAGTGATCTGCGCAGAGCTGGTTCTGCTGCCCTTGACTTAGCGTATCTTGCCTGTGGCAGGTGTGATGGTTTTTTCGAGCTCGGTCTCAGCCCGTGGGATATTGCAGCAGGAAGTCTATTAATTAAAGAGGCAGGTGGTGCAGTAACTGACTTTGGAGGAGGAAATGAATACTTAAAAACAGGCAACATTGTTGCAGGCAATAAATCAGTTCACAAAGAATTACTAAAAGAGATAAGTATGGTGTTTAAGGGAATAATAAATAGATAGTTAAATTAATGTTATAATTATCCGCAAAAGCTTGTGCCCCCTTAGCTCAGAAGGATAGAGCACAGGTTTCCTAAACCTGGTGTCGCAGGTTCGACTCCTGCAGGGGGCATAGATTTTGCGTTGATAAGGTTTTAAAATTAATGCCTTTAACTTTAGGCTTGACAAAAGGATTTCTTCTTGATACTTTAATTCAGCTTTTTAAAAAAAACTTTATATAAGAAAGGGGGGATAGAAAATGACAAAGGCTGAACTAATTGACAAAATTGCATCAGGTGCTGGGTTGAGTAAGGCAGACGCTGGAAAGGCATTGGATACTACCTTAAATTCTATAAAAAGTGCATTAAAAAAGGGGCAGAAGGTAACCCTCGTTGGTTTTGGCACTTTTTCTGTTACAAAAAGAAAGTCGAGAAAGGGACGTAATCCAAGAACCGGAGATATTATTACAATTCCTGCTGCAAAAGTACCAAAATTTACAAGTGGTAAAGCATTAAAAGATGCTGTAAGATAACTGGGTTATTATCAAATTCTTTTTAAAGGAAAGGGGTAAAACCCCTTTCCTTTTTACCTTTATTTCTGCTATTCTTAACTTACTTAATTTTTAAAATGTGCTTTATTCATAAACTTTTATAACATAATTATCTCTTCGTGAATAAAAAAGGAAAACGCTCCAATGATGTTAATTAAATCTGATTTTAATGTCTTTTCAAAATTTATAACTGAGACCTTCGCTTTGACTTCGGTCTCATTGAGATTACCCGTGATTTTTGCTTCGAGAATCAAGCCTCATTCTTGCCTTCCAGAAGTTATGAGGTATTATTATGGACAGATATGATTTTGGTTAAAACAAAAAGAAAGGAGGAATTATGCTTGTAGAAGTAAGTATCATTCCTATAGGGATTGGTAGTAGCATTGGTGATAAACTTGCAGAGGTATTAAGAATAATAGATGAAAGTGGGCTTCCTTATAAAGTAAATCCAATGGGGACTGTTATTGAAGGAGAATGGGATGAAATAATGAAATTAATAAAGAAGTGTCATAAGGCGGTGATGAAAACAGGAGAAAGGGCGATAACAACTATTACCATCGATGACAGAAAAGGAAAACCAAACAGAATCGAGGAAAAGGTAAAATCAATAGAAAAGAGACTTGGAAAAACTCTAAAAAAATAAAGTCTGTTGAGAGGAGGAGAAATGGCTGAGAAGATTACCTTAAGTGTCATAAAGGCTGATGTCGGAGGATTTGTAGGACATTCAAGCATTCATAATGATCTCTTAGAGACAGCAAAAGATAGACTATCAAATGCCTTAGAAAAAGGGTTACTTATTGATTTTCATGTAACACGGTGTGGTGATGACCTTGAATTAATCATGACCCATAAGCATGGTGTTGATGCAGAAAAAATACATAAGCTCTCATGGAATACCTTTGTGGCATGCACAGAGGTTGCTAAAAAATTGAAGATGTATGGGGCTGGCCAGGATCTCCTCAGTGATGCATTTACAGGCACTGTCAAAGGAATAGGACCAGGTGTTGCAGAGATGGAATTTGAGGAAAGGAAAAGTGAACCTGTTATTATATTTATGGCCGATAAGACTTCTCCCGGTGCATGGAATCTTCCTTTATACAAAATATTTGCAGACCCTTTTAATACAGCTGGGCTCGTAATTGACCCTGCAATGCATGAGGGTTTTATATTTGAGGTTGTAGATGTCTATGAACATAAGAAGATTAACCTTTCAACACCTGAAGAGACTTATGACCTCTTGATGTTCATTGGTGCAATGAGGAGGTTTATGATAAGGGCTGTTTACAGGAAAGACGGTATGATAGCAGCAGTGGCTTCTACTCAAAAGCTCAGTCTTATTGCTGGAAAATATGTTGGAAAGGACGACCCTGTTCTTATTGTAAGAACTCAGGCAGGTCTGCCTGCGGTTGGAGAGGTTCTTGAACCATTCGCATTTAGTCATATTGTTGAAGGATGGATGCGAGGTTCTCACCACGGACCAATGATGCCTGTAGCATTCTATGAAGCAAACCCCTCAAGATTTGATGGTCCTCCAAGAGTTATTGCAGCAGGATTCCAGATTGCTAATGGAAAACTTATAGGTCCAAGAGATTTATTTGATGATCCTGCCTTTGACAAGGCAAGGAGCAGAGCAAATGAGATCGCAAATTATCTCAGGTATCATGGTCCATTCGAGCCTCACAGATTAGGACTTGAAGACCTTGAATATACAACAATGCCCCAGCTTATGAAAAAACTTGAGAAGAGGTTTGAACCTGAATAAAAAATATTCAGGAACTTTGGTTTTTTTCTGAGAGGCTTTTTGCTATCGCAGAGACAAACTTTTCTTCATCCTCTTTGGACGTTATATGACCTCTTAATTTTTCCTCAAGCAGTTCTCTGAGAATTTTTGAGTAAGCAGGACCTGGTTTTATACCCATTTTTTTGAGATCCTCTCCTTTTAGAAATGTCTCTATCTTTCTCAGTTCTGTGAGATAGCGTGATATAACTTTCTGCTTAAGCCTGTCCTTGCTTATAGCCATTGCTAGTAGGATGGTCTCAAGTCTCATGCCCTTAAGAAGGTTATATATTTCTACTGGATCTTCTGAAGGAAGTCTTTTCACAATTTCTTTTGCATTATGAATGCCTTTGGTAATCATTTCCTTTATCTTTGGAGGGGGAGACAGCCTTTTTAAAACTTCCTCAGCGTCTTCTTCTTTAAGTTCTGAGAGTAATTCCATAAGATAAAGAATGCCTCTATCAGTCTTTTCCTCAAGAAAAAGTAGATTAAACCAAGACACAGTCTCAAATAGGGATTTCAACTTTAGCTCAAGCTCCTCATTAAATGTCAAAGCAGGATGTATTACTTTCAAAAGCCCGAGTTCAGACATCTTCTTTATTGCCTTATCAGGTTCTGTTTCATTGAATATAAGTAAGATCTCTTCATATAGTCTGGTACCTGAGAGTTTTTCAAATAAATTCATCTTTACTGCTGACTTTATCAAATTCTCAGTATGCTTACTAATCTTGAATCCAAATCTTTCAGAGAACCTTATTGCCCTGAAAGCCCTTGTAGGGTCTTCTATAAAACTCAGATTATGAAGAACTCTGATTGTCTTTTCCCTCAAATCTCTTTGACCACCAAAAAAATCAATAAGTAGACCGAAGTCTCTTGGATTTAACTTTATTGCGAGCGTATTGATAGTAAAATCTCTCCTATATAGGTCCTTTTTGATTGAAGATGTCTCCACCTTTGGAAGGGCTGCAGGAGACTCATAATATTCAGTCCTTGCTGTTGCGATATCAAGTTTTAATCTATCCGTAATCACTTGAGCAGTATTAAATCTTTGATGTGACCTAACCCTTGCATTTAGCCTTTCGCTCAATGTCTTTGCGAATATAATTCCATCTCCCTCTATTACAATATCTATATCAAGATTCTCTTCTCCACGTAAAATATCTCTTACAGAACCACCTACAAGATAAGCATTAAAACCGAGTTCCTCTGCAACCTCACCTGAAAGTTTCAAGAGCTCATAAACTTCTTTTGGAAATCTTGACTTAAGATAAGAAGATAAACTCCTTCCCACAGATGGTTTTTCTTTCACGACCGTTTCTTCAATCTTTCTTCTTCTGAGAAATTCCTCATAGAGGGTTCTTAGAAGGTCTGTCCTCGTTATAGCACCAATGATCTTACCATTATCGACTACAGGCATAAACCTCTGGTTCTGCTCTATCATAATAGTCTCCACCTTCCTTATTGGGTCATCTGGTGTAACAGTTACAGCATCAGTAGTTGTAAAGTCTATAGACTTTCCCTTTCCAAAACCATGAAATAGGGCTTTTTCCACAATCTCTCGTGATATAAGACCAACATACTTTTCATCTTTCAAAACAGGTAGGACATTAATACCATATCGGGTCATCATAGCCTCTGCTTCTTTTACAGAAGAATCCCACTGGATGCCTATGACTGGTTTTGTCATTATATCAGACGCAACCTTGAAGGGTTTTACATTATTTTTGATTATCTCGATCAGTTTATCTTCAAGAACCTCAAGTGACGCTTCTTTTACTGTTGCTGAGGCAGCTGTAGGATGACCTCCCCCTCCAAAATCTTTCATCACAACAGAGACATCAAGTTCGGGAACCCTGCTCCTTGCAACCATAAGTATTTTACTCTCCATGCCTAACAGTATTACAACAGCATCAATATCCTCTATGTCCATCATCCTGTGAGCAAGATAAGCAGCGTCTCCAAGATAGTCTTCACAGAAAGCCTTAGCAATCTTTATTCTTATTCCACCTATAACCATTTCTTTTGAGGACTGAATGAGTTCATTCAAGATATCGAGTTCCTCCATGCTAAGTTCCATTTTTAGAAATTTAGATACTATATTGAGGTTAGCTCCCCTTCTTAAAAGATACGCTACAGCAAGCAGATCTCTCTGTGTAGTAGATGGAAAAAGTAGACACCCTGTCTCTTCATATATGCCTAAAGCAATTATTGTAGCCTCCATAGGTGTCAGATATATCTTTCTGTTTTTCAATATCTCCGTAAATATAGTTGCTGTTGCACCAACATTTTCAATCTTTTCCACCTCTCCCCTCACATCATCTTTATTGAAGGGATGGTGGTCGTAGATATGAATCTTTAAATGCTTATTAGAGAGAAGTTCTGAAAATAAACCAATTCTGTTAGGATTTTTTGTATCAACTAAGATGAGTCTTGTAACTTTTGAAAGGTCAACATCTTTTATTTTCTTAATCTCAATTGGATGAAATGCCTCAATAAAATCTCTCAGCTTTTTTTCTTGAGAACCGGGAAAGACTATATTAGCATCAGTATATATCTTCTTTGCAGCAACCATAGAAGCCAGTGAATCAAAATCAGCATTGATATGGGAAGTTATAATATCCATGGTGTATTGTAACAGATGTAGGCTCGATGCATATAATTTAGAAAAGCGGACTATAAGTTTACAGTTAAATCACTCAATTTAGGATTAACTTATCTATGCTTTTTAGGTTATATTGAAAGATACGAAAATGCTGAATGCGATAAAAATAAAGGGTGCAAGAGAGCATAATCTCAAGAACATAAATATTTCTATTCCCAGAGATGCAATAACAGTTATAACAGGACCCTCAGGTTCTGGTAAGTCTTCACTTGCAATTGATACAATTTATGCTGAGGGACAGAGGCGCTACGTTGAAAGCCTTTCTGCATACGCAAGACAGTTCCTTGAACAACTACGAAAACCTGATATTGACTACATTGAGGGATTGTCTCCTACCATAGCTATAGACCAGAAGACCATTATCAGAAGCCCTCGCTCGACAGTCGGAACAATCACCGAAATATATAACTACCTGCGTGTACTATATACGAGGATTGGTAAGCCTTATTGTTATAACTGTGGCTTGCATATTTCTAAACAAGATACTGCAGAGATTATTAAAGCAGTCCTGTCTTTACCGCAGGGTAACCGCCTTCAGATCCTTGCACCTATAGTCAGAGACAGGAAAGGTGAGTATAGAAGAGAACTCCAGGAGATGAGGAGAGAAGGCTTTATAAGGGCAAGGATCGATGGAAATATGGTTGATCTTACACAGGATATCTCACTTCAAAAACATAAGCGACATACAATAGAAATCGTTATTGATAGACTTATAATAAAACCAGGCATTGAAAAACAGATTAAGTTTGCAATCGAGACCTCACTCCGCTATGCTGATATTGTTGTAATAAATCTCATTGATGAAAACAGAGACATTTTCTTCTCAAAGACTATGGCATGTCCAAAATGTGGAATAAGTTATCCGGATTTAAATCCAATGTTCTTCTCCTTCAATAGCAGACAGGGTGCATGTCCTGGTTGTAATGGACTCGGTTTTGAGAACCTTGAAGAAGACATAACAGAATTGAAAGACAATAAGGTGTGCAGGTTATGTAATGGTTTGAGATTGAGAAAAGAAGCTCTTAGCATAAAAATACAAGATATTAATATAGGTGAACTCTCCAAGATGTCAGTTAAAGAAGCCCTCTCCTTTATAAATAATTTAAAGTTGATAGAGAGGGAACAAACTATTGCATCCCGTGTACTGAAAGAAGTCAAAGACAGGCTAAATTTCTTAAGCAAAGTCGGTTTAGATTATCTTACTCTTGATAGGTCATCTCTTACACTTGCTGGTGGAGAATCACAGAGGATAAGGCTCGCAACCCAACTTGGCTCGTCCCTTACCGGGGTTCTTTATATTCTTGATGAGCCCACAATCGGTATGCATCCAAGAGACACAAAAAAGCTACTTGAAAACCTCTCATCAATGAGAGATTCAGGTAACACCATCATTATTGTTGAGCATGATGAAGAGACAATAAGATGGGCAGACTATATTATTGATATGGGACCTGGCGCTGGAGTTAATGGTGGATATATTGTAGCCTCTGGAAAGCCCGAGGAAATAATAAAAAATGAAAAGTCACTAACAGGAAGGTATATCAGTGGAAAACTTTCAATAGAACATCCTGTCATGAGAAGAAAGCCGGTGGATTTCATAAAGATCAAAGGGGCAAGGGAGTATAATCTAAAAGGGATTGATGTGAATATCCCTCTCGGTATTTTCACCTGTATAACAGGTGTATCAGGCTCTGGGAAAAGTACACTTGTTCTTGAGATTCTTTATAAGGCATTATTAAAAAAGCTATACGGAAGTAAAGTAATACCTGGAAAATACGACGAGATTATATTAAATCATATGATAAACCATGTAATATGCATTGATCAGTCACCTCTTGGAAAGACACCCAGATCAAACCCTACTACCTACATTGGTGTATTCTCATTTATTAGGGAGTTATTCTCAAAGATACCTGATTCAAAAATAAGAGGTTACACACCTTCAAGATTTAGCTTTAATATCTCCGGGGGAAGATGTGAATCCTGTCACGGAGATGGACTTATTAAGGTTGAGATGCACTTTCTTCCTCCAGTATATATACCATGTGATATATGCAAAGGTAAGAGATATAACAGAGAGACCCTTGAGATTAAATATAAAGGAAAGAATATTGCTGAAGTGCTTGAAATGACTGTATCTGAAGCCCTCCAATTTTTTTCCCCGGTCCCTTCAATAAAACATAAACTTAAGGTTCTTGAAGATATTGGACTTGGTTATTTACAATTAGGGCAACCAGCCTCAACACTTTCTGGAGGTGAGGCACAAAGGATAAGACTCTCAAAAGAACTCGGAAAAAGGGAGACGGGTAAAACACTCTACATTCTTGACGAACCCACGACAGGACTTCACTATATTGATATACACAGATTACTAAAAGTAATAAACAGACTGATAGATTTTGGAAATACTGTTATTGTAATAGAGCATAATCTCGATGTAATAAAATACGCAGACTATATTATTGACTTAGGTCCTGAAGGAGGAGAAAAAGGTGGAATAATAGTTGCCGAAGGGACACCTGAAGAAGTCAGCTTGAATCTTGATTCATATACTGGAAAATTCTTAAGAAAAAAATTATTAAAGGATAGTCGGGCAAGAGTTGCTTAAAATGAAAATTATCTGCCCTATATGTAAAAAACCAACGACATGGGAGGAAAATCCGTGGAGACCATTTTGCTCTGAAAGATGCAAACTCATCGATTTAGGAAAATGGGTCTATGAGGAATACAGGATTGAAGGAGAAGAATCAAAGAGCAAAGAGCAAAGAGTCATAAGCAAAGAGCAGAAAACAGATAGCAAAGATTAAAAAGCATAAGGCATGGAGTTTGTGCATTAGCAAGGTATCTAAGATCTCAGCTCTTTGCACCTGGCTAAGATGGAGGTTATTATGACAAGGATAGTAGTTGCAGGGGCAGCAGGAAAAATGGGAAGTAGGATTACAGCCCTTTCAAGGGAATATCCTGATTTAAAACTCACTGGTGTGTTTGAAAAAAAAGGGCATAATGCAATAGGAAAGGACATTGGTCCAATTATCGGGATAGGAGAAACTGGAATCAAACTCTCAGACAACCTTGAGGATATAGTTGACAACGGAGATATTATAATTGACTTTACTACTCCAAATTCTACAAAAGAGAATATAAAGGTTGCCTATAAAAATAAAAAGGCAATGGTGATAGGGACGACAGGATTCTCAAAGGAAGACATGAAAGAAATGGAACCTCTATTAAAAGGCATACCATGTGTTATGGCTTCTAACATGAGCACAGGAGTTAATCTCCTTTTGAAAATTCTACAGGATATAGCAAAGGTCTTAGGTGATGATTTTGATATCGAAGTTATCGAGGCACACCATAGATTAAAAAAAGATGCACCAAGCGGGACAGCACTGAAGATGGCACAGGTAATCGCAGATGCCCTACAGAGGAATCTTGAAGAGGTTGCAGTGTATACAAGAAAAGGATTAATCGGTGAGAGATCTAAAAAAGAGATTGGTATCCAGACGATTAGAGCAGGTGATATTGTAGGAGAACATATAGTAATATTTGGTGGACTTGGAGAGAGAATTGAGATTACTCACAAGGCATCAAGTAGAGACACCTTTGCAAGGGGCGCTCTCAGGGCAGCACTCTGGCTTGCAGGAAAACCAGCAGGCTTATATGATATGCAGGATGTTCTTGGTTTAAAGAAGTGAGGTAAACTCTTGACAAAGTGGTTTAATTTTATGTTATATAGATGCACAAATCCTTACAAAAGGAGGACAGATGATAAGAAATAAGAAGGGGTTTACATTGATTGAATTAATCGTTATCATTGTCATTATCGGTATTTTAGCTGCTGTTGCTGTGCCAAGGTACCTTGATTTGACAGAGAGTGCAGCCAATGGCACGGCAAGAGGTGTGTTAGGCGGTCTCAGGAGTGCAAATAGTCTCGTGTTTGCTTCTCGCATAATTGGTGGCACTACCGCTGCTTATGGATGGGCAGATATAGTTAACAATGCACAGATTCAGGGTGTTGAATATACATATAATACTACATATTTTACTATGACCGCGGGTGGTTATTCTTATTCTTTTAGCCTCAGCCCAACAAACCCTCAGGCGCCTACTACTCCTGCAACAATTTATTGTGTTGCTACAACTACGTGGTAGACAGAGCAATTAATAATGTTTAGAAAGGGTGAAGGTGAGTCTTAATAAGAAAGGTTTTACATTGATTGAATTAATTGTGGTCATTGTAATTATCGGAATTCTTGCAGCAGTAGCTATACCAAGGTATCTTGATTTAACACAACAAGCAGCAAATGGGACAGCAAGAGGGGTTCTTGGGGCTTTAAGAAGTTCAAATGCCTTGTTGTTTAGTCAGCGTATTCTCGGCAGCACAACGGCGACATACACTATGGGGATTATTGCGGGAACTACTGGAATAGCCGAACTAAAAGGCTTTACTTATACATATGACGCCGATAATTTTACTATGACAGTAGGAGGCTATGTATATACTTTTACTCTAACGCCGACACCTCAAGCACCCACTACTTATGGGTCAATATATGCTGCAACAGCTACATGGTAAATGTTAGGAAATAATCTTTTGTGATTGATTCTTTAAAAGAAAATATAAAATCATTTAAGTCATTCAATTTTTTAGTTTTTTTATTCTTTTTACTAATATCTATCTTTTTTTTTATGATATCTTTAAAGATAGATTTCTTTTAACTGAAAGAGATCTCGGGCCATATTTTATTCCTCCTCGGTTTTTCTGGGTAGAAAGCATAAAGAATGGTGACTTCCCTTTTTGGAATCCATACCAATTTTCAGGTACCCCATTCTTTGCTAACCCACAACATGGCGTTCTCTATCCTCTTAATATCCTATTTTTTATTCTTCCTTTTGATTTCGCTTTCAACAATATCATTATCCTACACTTCTTTCTGGGTGGATTATTTACATATATATTTCTGAAAGATTTAAAGGCAAGCAACACAGGCGCGATAATCTCCGGTCTTATATTTATGTTGAGCGGATATCTACTCTCAGTCCACTCCCTTCTTAATTGTCTTCTCTCTGTTGTCTGGTCCCCTCTGATTATGATGTTTTTTAGAAGAGCAATCGTTTCTAAGGGTATTAAAAATGAGATATTTACTGGAATTTTTCTTACAATTTCTTTCTTAGGAGGAGGAGTAGAGATAGTATATGGTATTTTCTTTATACTTTTTTTCATGGTCGTTTTTCCAGTCTCTTCCGATTCTTATCAACAGGTCTCTTTGCTGAAAAAACTAAAAAATGGTTTAAAGAGCCTATTAATCGTCTCGATTATCTTCTTACCCTTATCTGCTGTACAATTAGTCCCTTTTATCGAGTTAATCAAGCATTCTATTAGATGTGAAGGTATATCTTTTAAGGAGGCAACAACATGGAGTTTTGCCCTAAAAGATATACTATTGTTTTTTCTTCCTGATGCCTATGGATACTTTTTAGATATAAAAAAATACTGGATAACACAATGCTGGCTTAAGACACTTTATACTGGAGGTCTTCCCTTCATACTCAGTGCTATCTATTTTATATATGGTAAAAATAGAAAACTACTCCTATCACTCATGCTATTTTCTATCTTTTTATCTCTCGGACTTTATAACCCATTCTATAAATTTGTTTTTCAATATGTCCCTTTTTTCAATAGCATCCGTTATCCAGTCAAATTTTTGTTTATATTAATTCTTGCCTTATCTATAACAGCAGGTCTTGGTTTTGATAGACTTGTCTTAATAATAAAGAAAGGCAGTAGCAAAAAACTTGCTAATTTCCTCATTATATCTGCATTTGTAAGTGGATTAATACTTCTATTAATGGTTCTGGGAAGTGAATATATAGAATCCTTTATGAAATCAAAAGGAATTAATTTCCCTGATTTTAATTATGCTTCAGTAAATCTCTATAACACAAAAAGATTATTTTTCTATCTTGCTGTTTTCTTTCTTTTACTGAGGGTTGGTCAAGAGTTGAAATGGAAAAGATGGGTTAAGGTATTATTAATTTTATTTTTGACTGCTGACCTCTTTGGTAATATGGGTTTTTATGGAAAGGAAAAGACAACGGAATATTTCAAAAAGACACGAATCTTAGAGACGATTTCCTCAGACTCAAGGCAATTTAGAACCTTTACAACTGCAAAGACAATATCAATGGATGTCCCAATCCTAATAGGTAATGCAACTTATATAGATTACTTAAAAGAGAAACATCTACCATCTATGAATCAACTTTACAGAATACATGATATATGGGGAATAGATGTGATTCATCTGAAAAGAACAGGAGACCTTTATAAGGCATTAGTTGAAAAACCTTCGATCTCAGCAACGAACCTGATTAACCTTTATGGTGTGAAGTATATCATCTCTGTGTCTCTTATTGAGGATAACTCAAATCTTGAACTTATTTATTCAAGGACCGAAGGTCTCAAAGGTAAAAAGGACGAGCTTCTTAAAGGAAATACAATCAAGTTATACAGGAATAATTCCTATCTTCCAAGAGCGTGGCTGGTTAAAGATTTCAAGATTATGGATTCAAAGAAAATCCTCTCAGAAATTACAAGAAAGGATTTCAATCCTGAAAACGTTGTATTTTTAGAAGAGGAACCGAAATTTAACCCCCCTGCATACATGTCTGAAGAACAGCAGGAGGTACAACTAAGTAAGTTTTTTAATCCCCCTCTATCCCCCCTTGTCAAGGGAGGAAGAGAAGGAGGGGTAGTTAAACTCCTCTCTGAAAGCAATAATAAACTTACTCTACTTATAAAGACAAATGAGGATGCCTTACTTGTATTAAACGATACCTATTTCCCGGGCTGGATTGCATATGTAGATGGTAAAAGAGAGAAGGTATATCGAGCAGACTATAATTTTCGTGCAGTCCCTGTAAAAGCAGGTATACACAAGGTGAAGTTTATATATGACCCTATCAGTTTTAAATTAGGTGTTATAATAACTTCCTCTGGAATTATAATTTGTGTAATTGCAGGATTTGTTAACCGTTTAAGGAAGAAATTTGATATTGATGGACATTGAAAGAACCAATAC
>JACAEY010000072.1 GCA_013388605.1 Nitrospirota bacterium
AGGGGAAGAGCCTGGTTCGAAACTACAGAAGGCAGAAAGCCTCGGTGTAAAAAAAATCTCCTATGATGAGCTGTTGAAATTAATTTCCAAGAAAAGTTAGTTATAACCTACCCTCCTCCTTGAGTTTATTGATTAGTATCAGTATCTCAGGCAATTTCTCCAGCACAGCCCTTTCACCCTCAAGAACAGCCTCATGTCTTTTTGAAAAATCACTCGATCCGATACTGCCGACCTTTGGTCTTATTACGATATCTGCCTTGGAAAGTTGAACCGAGGAGAGCTTTGAATACATGATACTGATAGATTGCAGTATTGTCTCAATTGTTCCTTCAGGTGGTCTATCTTCAATATCTGATGATATATCTACAGCAATTACTAAATCTGCTCCATATTTCTTCGCTGCATTTACAGCAACAGGGCTCACAACTCCACCATCAACATAAATCCTGTTGTCTATCTTTACAGGTCTGAATATTCCTGGTATTGAACAGCTTGCCCTGACAGCTTTGCCAGTGTTCCCCTTTCCAAAAACAACCTCTTGACCATTCTGTATATCTGTTGCAACTGCATAGAAGGGGATCCTCAACTTTTCAATAGGGGTATTGTTCAATAGAATATTGATGTATTCTTCAAGTTTATCTCCTTTAATAAAACCATTATCCGGAATCGTCAGGTCAACAATATCTCCCTTTTCTATTGCGAATGACATCTTCTGGAGCTGATAGGCATTGAACCCATAAGCATACAAACTTCCTACAAAACTTCCTGCACTCGTTCCAACAATCATATGGATAGGGATATTATTTGATTCCAATATCTTAAGGACACCTATATGAGCGAACCCCCTTGATGCTCCTGCTCCTAGTACGAGGGCTATTTTTGCTGGTTTTGGAGGTGGTTTGATTTCTTTCGGCCCACAGGATTCTATAATGAATATTATGATGAGAATAATGAGAAGACTAAGTATTTTCCTGTTTTTATCCATTCTTAAAATATTGGACAGTAATGATGTATCATATAATAGAATAAATATAACAGCTTTAATATAGAAAAGTTATGATGAAAAATCACATCTGTCCAAAAAATACTTCGTGCTCTTAGAAAGACAGATATGAGAACCGATTTTAGAAGCAAAATCACGGGTAACCTCGATGAGACCGGAGTCGAAGCAGAGGTCTCAGCCAAAGATTATTAATAGTGATTAAAGTCATGTGAAGGTTTAAACATACCTAGGAGGTAGTTTATTTTGGTTCGAAAATCGGGTCTCATAACTCTTATATAGAATATTTTGGACAGCAATGAAACAAACTATAAGTTAAATGCTCGAAGTCACGCCGGATTCAGGTTAAGGATACTCATGCTCCTTGAAAAAAGGGAGTTGTGCGTATGCCAGATAATGGGCGTATTGAATATGTCGCAGCCGCTCATATCGAGAAATCTCTCCCTTCTTGCAAAGGCAGGGTTTCTCTCGGGGAGAAGGGATGGCAAGCTGATGTTTTATAAGGTCAAAAGAAATCTCAACAAAGAAAACATGCTCGTTTTGTCCATATTAAAAGAGCTTTTAAAAGATGATAGAGTTTTAATAAAAGATTTTAAATCCCTGAAGGAATGCGAAGAATTCCAGAAGAGAACAGGCAAATGCGACATGGAGACATTCAAGGCATTCATGAAGCAAAATAAGGAAAAAGAAAAATAGGAGGAGAAATGTTTAGAATATTTGTATTCTTTTCTTTTCTAATACTCTCGGCAGCGCAGAATATTAGTGCAGCGGAAAAACAGGTCTCCCTTTCCGATGCAATCAGAATCGCAATGGAGAACAACCATGAAATTAAGGCATTGAGAAACTCTCTCTCTGCACAAAAGGAAGACATAGGGGTCGCAAGGAGCTTCCTGCTTCCGAAGATTACATTCGAAGAAAGATACATGAGGACAAATAATCCCCCATACTCCTTTACGGCAAAACTCAATCAGGAGCGTTTCTCTCAAACGGACTTTGAAATCGCATCATTAAACAATCCAAGACCAATAAATGATTTCCAGACATCCATTTCATTTGAACAGCCTTTATTTGTGAGAAAGGCGAATATAGGGCTGGATATGTCAAAGACAGAGTTTTCTGCAAAGACCGAAGAATTTATAAGGAAGAAGGAAGAGATAGCCTTAAGAGTTGTGCAGACATACATGGCGGTTCATACGGCAAAAGAGTATGTAAGTGTTTCAGAAAAGGCAGTGGATGATGCAAAGGAGCATTTGAGGATAGCTGAATTGAGATACAAGGCAGGGTTAGGACTTTATTCGGACACATTAAGGGCATCCACTGCTGTAACGGATGCAGAGCAAAGGCTCGTGAGCGCACAAAAAAATCTTAACATTGCCAAAAGGGCATTGGGATTACTTCTCGGCATGACTGAATCAGTCGATTCGGATAATGAAAGCCCTGAATTTACAGTGATGAGCGCTGATTATTATACAAATGCATCTCTGGCACGAAAGGATATAAAGTCTTTGGAATTAAGATATGAAAATGCCCAAAATAGCATAAAACTTGCTGAATCAGGCTACTTTCCTACAATCGGCATCGGAGGCTCATATCAATTAAACGACCATAGAAGACCATTTGGCTCGGAGGGCGACAGTTGGCAGCTCACGGCATTTTTGAGATGGGAACTATTTGACGGGACAAAGAGGGAGCATGAAAGGTCAAAGGCAAAGTATAAAGCTTCGGAGACAGAGGAATATCTCAATGGTCTCAAAAAGGCAGTGGCATACAAGGTTTATGAGGCATACCTCGGAGTCCATGAGGCAAAGAAAAATGTTGAGTTATCAAAGAATGCATTAAAGACCGCAGAAGAGGGGAAAAGGCTTGTGAAAATAAGATACGAGAATGCATTATCGCCTATTGTGGATTTAATGAATGCGCAGGTAAGCCTTGACCACGCAAGGGCAAACCTTGTAGCAAAGGAGAATGAATACAGGATTGCAATAGCAAACCTGAGCTATGAAAGCGGGACAATTTTAAAGGATTTAAAAATAGAACAGTAGCGCAGTAGAGCAGTAGTTTTTTTCTAACGATTGCTCTCTCTGTAATAATAGATTCTGGAGGTTTAATTATGATTAGAACACAGAAATACATCATTTACTTCTTAATTGTCACTTCTTACTTTTTACTTGTATCAGGATGCAAAGACAAGGTAAAGCCCGGCACTGCAGAGGTGAAAAGGCAGGTTGTCACAGGTGTAACATTAGCAGAAGTTCATCCGTCACAGGTGGATGAATATTATGAGACATCCGGTACAGTGAAGGCAAAGACCATAAGCATCGTTGCGAGCAGGGTGATGGGGACTGTTACTTCTGTAAAAGTAAAGGAAGGCGATAGAGTTCATGCAGGTCAGGTGCTCATGACCATAGATGACAGGGATATTGTCCAGAGGGTCAAGGCAGCAGAGAAAGCAGTTGAGGCCGCAAAACAGAACAAATCTTTGTCGGATATAACATACCAGAGATATAAAAATCTCTACGATGAAAAGGCAATATCACAGCAGGAAATAGACCAGATAGAGACCCAGAAAAAGGTCTCTGATATGGAATATGAAAGGGCAATGGCAATGCTCGCAGAGGCTCAGGTCAATCATGGATTTACGAGGATAACCGCACCTATATCTGGAATCATAACAGAGAAAAAAATAGAACTTGGCAGTATGGCTATTCCTGGCATACCAATTTTAACCGTAGAAGACAACTCATACTTCAGGATAGAGGCGAATGTGGATGAGAGGCTTTCAGGGAAGCTCAAGAGAGGAATGCCTGTGGATGTAATCATTGACTCGATCGGAAAGCAGGTAAAGGGCAGAATATCAGAAATAGTTCCTGCAATTGATCCAATGTCAAGGACATTCCTTATTAAAGTTGATCTGAAAATGCCTTCATTAAAAACAGGTATTTACGGAAAGGTTTTAATACCAGAAGGCAAAAAAGAGTCAATACTTATTCCTCAAAAGGCAATTGTTGAAAAAGGGCAGCTTGTTGGCGTTTATGTTGTTGACAATAAAGGCATCACGACATATCGCCTCATAAAGACAGGAAAGAAATATGGCGAACAGATAGAGATATTATCGGGATTAAGCAGCGGAGAAAAAATAATCGTCGGTGGAGTTGAAAAGGCAGTAGACGGAGGGATTATCAAGTGATAGGCACAGCAGGCAAGATTGCAAAGGCATTCATAAAGTCAAAGCTCACGCCTCTTATCGTAATAGCCTCTCTCATACTCGGCGTATTCGCCGTAATAATAACTCCGAGGGAAGAAGAGCCTCAGATAGTAGTGCCTATGATAGATGTCTTTGTCTCGGCACATGGATTCTCTGCAAAGGAAATCGAAGAGCGTGTTACAAAACCCATGGAAAAGTTCCTCTGGGAGATAAAGGGTGTTGAATATGTCTATTCCATATCAAAGCCTGGCATGAGCATGGCAATTGTAAGGTTTTATGTCGGGCAGGATATGGAAAAAAGCATTGTGAATCTTTACAACAAGCTATGGTCTAATTTTGATAAGATTCCACACGGTGTATCGCAGCCACTTGTAAAACCAAAATCCATAGACGATGTCCCTATTCTTACATTTACCCTGTGGAGCGACAGATATACAGGCTATGAACTTAGAAGGGTCGCACTTGAAGTTGCTGATGAACTCAAAAA
>JACAEY010000034.1 GCA_013388605.1 Nitrospirota bacterium
AATGCATCAGAAAATATGGAACTGAGGTTAAGAGGAGCTCTTCCAAGGGCAAATGCATTGAAATATGTCCGTGAGAAATTTGGGGTAAATACACTCGCCAATATCTGTCAAATAGACAGGGCAACCCTACAAACCCTTGTGGATTACTGGGTTCCGGGAGTGCGTGTAGCAGGTGTTCATGAGCTGGTTGGGAATGCTTTGGTAATGAAGGGGGAGAAGGAAAGGACAACAGATTTAAGAGGTGAACCCCTTCCAGGAAAGGAGGCTTAAGAATAATGTATGACGGATGGAAAGTTATACTCGGTATTATCATATTCCTTGGTATAGCAACCTTTCCCATTCTGTATGATATAGGGAAGGCATCTGTACCTCCTCCAGAACCAAAGATAGATACACCTGAGATACAGAAGATGGCTGAGAAAAAATGCATCGAATCAAAATCGTTTATGAAGACTGAACATATGGTGATGTTAGATAATTGGAGAGATTCAGTAGTCCGTGAGGGCAACAGAATCTATATATCTACTGAAGGGAAAGAATATGATATGAGTCTTCAGAATACCTGTATGAAATGTCATTCAAATAAGAAGAAATTTTGCGATGAGTGTCATAATTATGTTGCTGTAAAACCCTATTGCTGGGATTGCCATATTGAGCCGAAGGAGGAGGGTTAGCCATGAGTATTGACAGAAGAGAATTCTTAAAGATAGCAGGTGCCTCTGTTATAGCAGGCTTAGGGTGTCTGTCTGCTTTTGAAATTTTACTTCCGGGGCAATTTGAAGCCTCGCAGGTTTTAAGAAATCCAAAGGCTCTTGTCGGAAAGAGATGGGGGATGGTTATAGATATGAAAAAACTGAATGAAGAGACGATGAAGAAGTGCGTAGATATCTGCCATCGTATCCACAATGTCCCTGATATTAAAAATCTTAAAGAGGAGATAAAATGGATATGGACAGAGACTTTTGAACATGCTTTTCCTGGACAGGAAAGTGAATATATGTCAGAAGAAATAAAGGAAATGCCTTTTCTTGTCCTCTGCAACCAGTGTGATAATCCTCCCTGCGTCAGGGTATGTCCTACAAAGGCAACTTTCAAGAGAGAAGATGGAATTGTAATGATGGATATGCACCGCTGTATTGGATGTAGATTCTGTATGGCTGCCTGCCCATTCGGAGCAAGGAGCTTCAACTGGAGAGACCCAAGGCCTTTTATAAAAGAGGAAAACATGGAGTATCCAACAAGGATGAAAGGAGTAGTTGAGAAATGCACATTTTGTTACGAGAGGCTTGCAGTTGGACTAAAGCCTGCCTGCGTGGAGGTGTCAAATGGAGCATTGATCTTTGGTGATCTGGCAGATCCTGAGTCGGAGATAAGGAGAGTTCTTCGTGAACATTACACAATCAGGCGCAAATCCGAACTCGGGACCAATCCCAGTTTATATTACATTATTTAGGTAGGAGGAATAAATATGCTTGAATTGGCTCTAAAAGGAAGTCGGAAATACTGGAGTTGGGTAATCTTTTTACTCGCAATTATCGGCGCTGGGTTTATTTCTTACCTTTATCAGTTTAGAGTTGGCTTAGGAATAACAGGAATGAGCAGGGATGTCTCGTGGGGGCTTTATATAGGTCAGTTTACTTACCTTGTGGGTGTAGCTGCCTCAGCCGTCACAATAGTCCTGCCTTATTACCTTCATAATTATAAAAAATATGGAAGGATTTCCATCTTGGGTGAGTTCGTTGCTGTCTCCAGTGTAGTAATGTGTATGCTTTTCATTTTTGTTGATTTGGGACAACCCTTAAGAGTCCTAAATGTTTTACTACACCCAACGCCCAATTCAGTTATGTTTTTTGATATGGTAGTTCTTAGTGGATATCTCTTCCTCAATATCTTATGCGGGTGGTATGTATTAGGGGCGGAAAGAAAAGGTGTGCCTCCTGCACCATGGATAAAGCCTTTTATAATTATCGCAATCTGTTGGGCTCCTTCTATTCATATTGTTACAGCATTCCTCTACCAAGGTCTTCCCGGAAGGCACTATTGGCTTACAGCTATAATGGCAGCAAAATTTCTCTCCTCTGCTTTTGCATCAGGTCCTGCACTCCTTATAGTGATATCTTTAATTTTGAGGAAATTTACAAGATTCGACCCGGGTTGGGAGGCAATCCAGACAATGGCGAAAACATCTGCTTATTTTTTAATAGCAACTGTAGCCTTTTATTTATTTGAAGTCTTTACCTCATTCTACAGCAGTATACCAGGTCATATGTATCCCATTAAATACCTTTTTACAGGTATTGAGGGTCACACGAGGCTTGTTCCTATAATGTGGTTAAGCACTGTACTTGTAGGAGTCGCCCTACCGATATTGATTATTCCTAAGGCAAGAGGTAACGAGAGGGCATTGGGCTTTGCAGCTGCGGCAACATTTATTGCGTTATGGTTGGAGAAAGGTATCAGTCTTGTAGTGGGAGGATTTGTACCAAATCCTTTTGAAAGGGTTTTTGAATACTGGCCTACACTGCCAGAGGTTTTAATTGCCCTTGGGGTTTGGGGAATTGGATTTTTTATACTCACTATACTATACAAAGTAGCTATTTCAGTGAAAGAAGAAGTAATATTTGATAAGTATGGTGAAAAGCAGGTAAAGGCTTAAATTTTCTAATCAAATAAAGGATTATTCAAATTGGAGGGATGTCAGGAGAAGTGACATCCCTCCAATTTTTCATAAGTTCTATTCTACATGACATAAAAATTCTTTTTTTATATAGTAGTCTTGGAGGATTCCTGGAAGAATTCGTTACGAAATATGGCTATTTTGCTGTCTTTGTACTTACCTTTTTTGAAGGTGAGAGCGTTCTATTTGCAGCCGGATTTCTTGCTTATAGTGGATATCTTAGTGCTATCACAATAGTAATAATTTCTGCCATAGCCTCGTATATAGGTCATGGATTTTTTTTCTTAGTTGCACTTTATAAAAGAGAAACCTTTCTTAGATATATTCAGAAGGTAATAAAGGTGAATCTTTCAAGGCTGGAATCATTAATGGATAGATATGGGATTGCATCTATATTTATAAGTCAATGGCTTTATGGATTCAGGCTTTTAAGCGCAGCAGTTTTAGGCCTTTCCCGTATGGGTAAAAGGAAATACTTTTCTTTTTTGCTCATGAGTTGTTTTATATGGGCTGCTATATGTACTTATTGCGGATATTTCTTTGGTGCTACAATTAAGCAGATATTAGGCAATGTGAAAAAATATGAATTACCAATTGCAGCAGGTTTTATTGTGGTAGGATTTATACTCTGGGTAATAAGGGATGTAAGGAAAATGAGGAACTCTAATCAAGAACAAAAACCACCTTAGTCTGATTATATTATCTCAGGTTTTCTGTATATAGATCTCCCAATAGCCCTTATCTTCAATCCATACAGATTCTAAGTTGTATCCATGTTTTTCACAGTATCTGGGTATTGAATCTTCCACAGTTGCAGGAGTATCGCACAACACTTTTAATATTGACCCTACCGCCAGTTTTTCCATTGTCTTTTTGATAATTGTAAGGGGATAAGGGCAATTTTTACCGAGAACATCGACTATTTCAGTTGGGGACATTGATTTTAAATTATTCATTTTTACCGCACTTTTTTAAATGTTTTTATACCATATATGATATTTTTTTGCAATTTGAAAGAAAGACATATCTGTCCAAAAAATAATACTTCGTGCTCTTAGAAAGACAGGTATGAGAACCGATTTTAGAAGCAAAATCACGGGTAACCTCGATGAGCCCCAGGGTCGAAGCAGAGGTCTCAGCCAAA
>JACAEY010000078.1 GCA_013388605.1 Nitrospirota bacterium
ATAGTAATCGCCTCCCTGGCATTTGCAGTAATAGCAGGATATGGAATTGATAGTTTCTTCAAAGGTATCATCGCCCGTTTTAGAAAACCTATCCCGACACTTCTTATTTCATTTTTGTTTTTTCTAATGATAGCTGAAGTCTGGATAGTTCCTCTACCTACTAAGCCTGTAAAGATACCAGAATTTTATCAGAATTTAGGCAATAAATCAGAGAATTTTGCTTTATTAGAGATACCGGGAAACAGGGATACATGGAGCACAGCAATGTTTTATCAAACCTTTCATAGCAAAAAGATTGTTGGAGGTCATACTGGATTTAATGTTCCTGAATATAAATTTATAGAGAACTCACCAGTAATTTCAGCACTTGCAAAAATGGATATTGACAAGTTCAAGAAAGATAAACAGAATTTTTCAGAAGAGATTATAACAACACTTCAAAATATGAAAATACGATATGTTATAGTTAATCTTAAAAACTGGTATTATTTAAAAACTGGTTCGTTTTCTGGGCAGAAATTAAAAACCGGACAACCGCTTTATCCTCTTTTCTTGCGCGGATTTCCATTCAAATGGGATGAACCTGATAAAGATATACTAAAATTATTTCTTTCAAGCAAAGAAAGAAAGGATTTAGAAAATATTTTTGGAACCCCTATCTATTTAGATAAGAAAATTGTTGCTTATAATATATTATAAGAGGTCAATATTCTGAACAGCATTAGATTAAATAAAATTTATCTATCTTTCTTTTTTATAATTATATTTATATTTAATCACCTCGGTTTTCGTCACTCAGAGGCATTAGAGCCATCAAAGATCACTGTGGATGCTTCAAAGGACACTGGCAACATCCCCTATTTATACAGGACCGGTATTTATCTCTGGTTTTTCCCTAAAGAAAAACATACTTACAGTATTAAAAGGTTTTTCTCAGACAATAAATTAGGTGTTATAAAGATACCCCTTGATGTAGATGTGTTCATACCTTCAAAAGATATGCAGGAACTTAAAAAAAGACTTAGTGGAATAGACACTTTTGCACTGAATGTTAAAAAAAATGGTGGACAGGTTGCTATTTTGATCCATGAAATCCCTTCATGGCTTTCTTCTTCAACTTCCAACGAACCCATCGGACGTGGAATTTCAGGTTTTAAAGCTAATATTTCACCTCCAAAGGACTATAAAAATTGGAGCGAACTGGTAAAGACAATTGTAAACCATTTTAATAACAAACTTAAGCTTGATGCTTTCTATATAATATGGACAGAGCCTGATCTTGATTTTGTCTGGTCTGGTACAGAAGAAGAGTACTTCAAGCTTTACAAATATGCTGTCTTAGGCGCAAAATCAGCAGACCCAAAAGCTAAAGTCGGGGGTCCTGCAGTATCATCCTGGGCAGCAAAAAGAAATCCCCCTAAATCCAGATTCAAAGATAAACCTTTTTTATATAATTTTCTGGAGTATTGTAGCAAAAATGGGATAGAAGAATTAGGATTGACGAAAATACCTTTTGACTTTCTTGTGTTTCATTCTTTTAATAACCACCCTGCCCTATGGAATATAATGGTTTCTGATACAAAAAACTGGCTTAAAGAATTTAGTTTTGACCCTCGTACTCCCCTATTTGTTGCTGAATGGTCATCATGGGAAGGACCCCCTTTAACATCCAGCCCTTATTCCAGTGAGGACCACGACACAGAATTTGTAGCATCATACATAATAGCAAATCTATCTAAAATGAATAGTGCAGAGATTTCCTATCATACTTTTACAACCCTTTTTGATCCCGATGCAAGTGGAGAAGAAGAATTTACAGGTAATTTTGGGATTTTCACTCATAATCTAATAACAAAAGCCTCATATAACTCATTTAGAATTATGAGCATGCTTGAAGGTAATCTATTACAACCAAATACTAATGACCCATTTATTTATACGATTGCCTCAAAGAACAAAGAGAAGATATTCCTCATTATTACTAATTTTATTCCAACCCCTAAAATGTATAAACAATTAATAGCAGAAGAATTGAAGAAAAAGGGGTATAATGTAGATGAATTAATATTACTAAAAGAAGATATTATTAAATATTTAAAAAGAGAGGAAAACAAAGTTTTACCTGAAAAGCTTCGTCTTGACCTTGAAGATATAATCAAAAAATACAGTATTAATTACGAGGTTTTACAATATAGACAGGAGAACCCTGTAGATATAGTAATTTATTTTGAAAACATTCAAGGTAATAAATATAAAGTCGTAGAATACCTTATTGATACAAACCACTCCAATGCATTTTCATTTAGAGAAAATATTAAAAAGGCTCTATCTGAAATAAAAAGGACTTATAAAATGAAAAAGATAACTAAAGACCATGTTTTTAATTATGCTGATGCAATAAATAACAGTAATAATGTTAAATTAGAAAAAATTAGAGAAGAAACTATAGTGAAAAACACCAGCAAATGCTTATATAACCTTACTCTTATGCCTTATAGTGTAATGATGCTAATATTACAACCCGAAGAGGGGTCTGTCTCAAAAACTCTAATGCCTCCGACAATAAGATTTGTAAAATAATATTTATCATTGTCTTAAATGTTAAATAAAAGAGATATAGCAAGAGGGAGTCCAAAAATAGTTGATTGCAAAATTAACAGAAATCCTTTTTCAGTTATTTCGTATAAGGCTTTATTAAAATTGACTTTTATATTCTTACTGGGATTCTTAATTGGAGCTCAAATTGCATTTAGCCCATTCATTGATACTTTTATTAAATCTTTTTTGAAAATTTACCTTGGTTTAGAATTACCGCTGGCATTGGAAAAAATTCCTTTCAAATCTATTTTCTTGTTATGGCTTATGATATTTTCTGTATTGATTATCAGGAGATTTATAAGAGCAGATTCAATCTGGTTGACTGACAAAAAAGAAAAAGTTTTTATTACTCTCTTGATAATTTCTTCACAATTCATAGCTTTGACTGGGGGTAAGTTAGAGATATCTGATTTTGTAGCATTATTTATCCTAATTATCTGGTGCTTTCATACTATTACTGACAGAGAGTACAAAATTATATGGACCCCATTGTATATACCTTTGCTTTTTTTCTTTTTAAGCGTTCTATTGTCAATAATAAATGGTAAACAAATGTCATTCTTTAAACTTCCCGCTGTTATGAAATCCATTGTAGTTTTTATTTTAATGGTAAATATGATTAAAAATAGAGAAACTGCACTTTTTTCCTTAAAGACTCTTATCTTAATAACTGCTCTTTCTGCAATAATTGGAATACTTCAAGAAATTATTTTTTTCTATAAAGGCATTGAGATAGCAGGAGTAATTCAAGAAGATGTAAAACGCTTTATGTGGCAAGAAACTCCCTTCGGGACATTAATGAGGGTCCCTGCATTCACTTCGTGGTACACAATACTGGCAAATCATCTCTCAATCGCATTAATAGTTGGAATAAATTTTATTTTATACTCTATATTAACTAAGAAAAAAGAGAAACTATTTCTTTATATAGCTATGATTTTAATGTCTATTGCTTTATATTTCACATTTTCTTATTCTTCAATACTAATTGTATTATCAGCTTTTATTTTTTCAATTATGTTAAGATGGATTTCATTAAAAATATATGTGACCTTATTTTTCGTAATACTGCTTCTTGGCTTTTTTTCTGGATTCATACCCGATTTTTTAGCAGACCCTAAAAAGTATTTCATGACAGAAGACCTTTCAATTCGGATTGAATTATTGAGAGATGGCATCACGGGATTTTTAAATAGGCATCCTTTTATAGGAAACGGGGTTGGAACAGGGCATAAATATACCAGTAATATAGATTTATGGCCTGTTCATAATAACTTTGTACTGATTGCTGATGAAATTGGACTATTCGGACTTCTTACTTACTGTATATTTTTCTTTGCATTTATTTTTAGGCAAGTTATGTCTATTTCCAAAATAAAAAATACAAAGGATAGAGCTATTGCATTATCTTTAATTATAGCCTTTATTGCCTACCTGATTAATCTACAGCTACAGGCACAGCATATAGATTTTTTTATCTTTCTATATTTAGGACTTATAGAGGCTATTATAAGTACTCTATCTTCTCAAACTGCTGTTGAAATCAGCGCCAAAAGAAAAGTTTGAATTTAACTTTCACAATATCCTTTGGGTCCCCGCATTTATACTTGAATTTTAATAACGTAAATGATAATTTAAGTAACTCTTTTATTTATTATGATAGACAAATATTATTTGAGGATTAGAATTTATGGATATATATCTTAAATAAGTCATTTACAATATTTTAGAAATGTCACAAAAGACATTGATTGATTTCTGGTTAGTCCTTTATAAAAGAAAATTAGCTATTGCTTTAATAACTATTATATCTATTATAAGTACTATAGTCATAAGTCTATTAATTGAGCCTGTATATGAAGCAAAAGCTATATTTTATGTGCCTGCATCTTTACCATCTTTATCTTATTTGTCGGAAGAGTCAACAAAACAGATGGCAAGAGGAATAGTTGTACCACCAACAAATAGAAAGGATATAGCACCATACATCGGCTTACTAAAAAGCACTATCATTGCAGAGTATGTTCATCAAGAATTTCCTCAAAAAAAAGTCACAAAACTTTTACAATCAGATGTCGATTTTGAGCTTTCAAATGAATATATGTTAAAAATATATAGTAGAGATAGAGACCCTTCTCTCGCTGCAAATGTTGCAAATGCATATATAAAATATCTTAATTTACTACTTCAGGAAGCATCATTAAAAAATTTTGAAACAGATAGATATTTATTGAATAATCAATTAATCGATGTAGAAAAAAATTTATTGGAAGCCAAAGAGGAAATGAAATTATTTGAAGAAAAAAATAATATCGCCTCTGTTGAAGAGGAAATCAAGAATCTCACTGAACAAAGGACATCATTTCAAACACAACTTGAGAACACTAAAATTCTCATCACAGAAAATGATAAAAAGATAAAGACAACAGTTGAACAGCTAAAAAAAGAGGGCAATATATTAACAGAAAATGAATTTATTCTGACAAATCCTTATATTGAATATCTTCAACAAAAGTTATCTGATCAGGCTACTCAGATAGCAGCCGCTTCTGTAGAATTAGAAGAAAAACACCCTGACATAAAGGCACTAAGAAAACAATATAAAGAGACATCAGATATACTGAAACGCGAGATCCAAAATCTTGTTACATCACAAATCAAGCCGAGTAATACATTTTATGAACAGCTTAGGCAGACCCTTGTTAATCTAGTCGTAGAACAAGATAAATTACAAGCTTCAATGAGTGGGCTCATTAATACAGTTGATAAAATAAATCAAAGATTACGCCGATTGCCTTCAATAAAAGAGAACTGGACTAAATTGAATGATAAAATAGAACAATATAAAAGTATTTATGAAAAGCTTAAAACCGATCTCAAGGAAACAGAGATGCAGCAGTCAAGAAAAATAGATTTTGTTGTGGTTGTAGATAATGCTAAGCCTCCTAAATATCCCTCTTTTCCCATAATACAATTAAATATTATTGTGGCACTGCTTTTTGGTCTGACCGCAGGTATATTTTACGCATTCCTTTTAGATTACTTTGAGGAAATAAGCAAAATAAGAAGAAGAAAAATTATAGAAGAACTTCTTTCGGGAGAATAAATATTGTTTTCATTAGAAAACATTAGAAAAATAATAGAAAAAATAGAGCATGAAAAGGTTATTAATGAAACTACCTTATTAGAGCAGCAGGAAGGATATTTGGAAAAACGTATCCCATTAACAGATAAAACAAAAGGTTATCTTAATTTTCTCGGCTGGCTGTTAGTTGGAACAAGTATTGGGGTACTGAGTGTTATCTTTAATTTTCTATTATTTTCGTGGTTACTTCATTTAGAACTAAACCCCAAACCATTTGTATCTTTTAAGATGACCAAAAATGTCTCTATGCCTTCCTCTTACATATTTTCAGATAAACTAATTAATGAAGGGGCAGGATTAAGAAAAGAAGAAGCTGATAAAGACCTAAAAAAAATAACGATTATGCCAAAAGAAGAACCTATTTTAAAACCAGAAAAAACTCAAAATAAAACTATTGAAGTCCAAAATTATAATAATTCTGAAAGACATTCATATATTATTCAGGTGGGAGCATTTAAGGACCATTTTAGAGCAAATATCCTTAAAACAAAACTTATAAAGATGGGATTTAATGCATATATTAGTAACGGTAATTTAGAAAAAAATGGAAGATTCTCCAAATTGTACAAGGTATGTATAGGTGAATTTAGACGTAGGGAAGAAGCAGAGAAGCTATCTATGAAAATCTATAAAGATCAAGGCTTACAGGTATTTCTATTTATGAAATAAGTTTATCATTATTCCATAAATTATCATGCATAAAAAAGAGAAAAAAGAAGAACAAGAATTACTTGACTATATAAGAAATTACAGGCAATTTTTTAGAAATTCTATTAAAGAAAAATTATTAAAAGACAGGGAAGAAAGACATAAAAAGGGTGAAGTTTTTTTACAAGGATTCTGGATATCTCGAGATAAGATTTCCAATATACAAAAGAATCTTTTAAAAAAGGGATGTATAGTTTTTATCGAAATACATATTATTTTTATTATTTTTGCCTCTCTTATTTTTTTCTTGTGGATTTCATTCAAACGTTTTTTCCTCCCATAATATTCTGTGCTATTATAAAATTATAATTCATAAAGATTTTTTAAATGAAGGATTTCTATATTAAATCCAAACATAATTTCACTAATTTTAGAAAACAGAAAAATAGAAAGGATTTTCCTGTTAAAAAGTGTAAAATTTGTAATTCTACTGAAAGAAAATTAAGATACTCTATCGGGGATTATAATGTTGTTGAATGTAATAAATGTGGGGTTATCTTTTTAGATCTTCACAAAGATTATGACATCTCAAAACTTTATTCCTCCGATTATTATCTTGAAAGAAAAGAATATTATCTTAAAAATTGTATTGTTGATCCTTCATGTAGAATTGAAAATCCCAATATTTTAGATTTCAAAGAAGGTCTTAACCTTATTGAGTCTTTCAAAAAGACTGGAAGACTGCTTGATGTTGGATGCGGAATGGGTATATTCCTTTACATGTCAAAGGAAAGAGGATGGGAAGTTTTTGGTGTTGATGTTTCAGATTATGCAGCAAACTTTGCAAAAGAAAGGTTTGGTATTGATTGTTTTGTCGGAAGATTAAAAAAAGCTAATTTTCCTGATAACTATTTTGATGTAATAACCCTGTGGGATGTTATTGAGCACTTTGAAAACCCCATAGAAGAACTTGAAGAGATAAGGCGAATCTTATCTGATGAAGGAATTATTCTTTTTGACACACCTAATGTAGAGTCACTTATGCGACAGATTGCACATTGGATATATATGTTAACTGGTGGGATATTTAAATACCCTGTAAAAAAGTTATACCACCAATATCATTTATATTATTATTCTATAAAGACATTAAAAACTCTACTTAATAAGTCAGGATTTGAAATTGTAAAAATGAAAAATAAAACGATACCTTTAACAAAAGCCAAGGGGAATAGATTAGAAAAAGCGATTGTAAAAGGACTTTCTATGTTGGAAAAAATTACAAAGCGAGAGTATGAACTTCTTGTAATTGCCAAAAAGAAAAGGATAAGTTAACAAAAAGCTGAGAATAATTGGGTTATGCACTCATATTGACAGAATTAGTTTATTTGCTGTAATTTATCACATCTGTCCAAAAAATACTTCATGCTCTTAGAAAGACAGGTATGAGAACCGATTTTAGAAGCAAAATCACGGGTAACCTCGATGAGACCGGAGTCGAAGCAGAGTTCTCAGCCAAAGATTTTTAATAGTGATAAAAGTCAGGTGAAGGTTTAAACATAATAAGAGGTAGTTTATTTTGGTTCGAAAATCGAATCTCATACTTATAAAGAATATTTTGGACAGCAAAGATGTCTTTTACAAAATTAATAACACTTGTGACAAAATTTGTCATAAACTTAAATTAAATTCTTCGGAACCTCATATATAACTCTTTATATACAAACAAATAAAATTATATTTTTATGGCATAAATATTGCTACAAATAATTAAGGAATGAAAAGAAGAAATATTTTAGACCATTTTTTAAAGAGAAACAGAAAGTTAGAAGATCCCTTTTTAACAAATGAAGAAGAGGCAATAGGTTATGAAGCATTCCCTTACAAATATCTTGAAAAAATAATAAAAAATTACCGTTATAGCATGAAATTTTTTGAAAAAAAGGATAAAATTCCAACCACTGATATATAATAATAAATTAAATATATACTCTAAAATATTTTAAAATTTTAAATCTACAGTTCTATTTTATCTATTGACTCTTTTGCCCATTCTTCTAAGGTTTTTTCAATGAAATTACCTTCAATATATATACAGACATTCTCTTTTCTATTCATCAAACTTTTTAAGAATTTCAAGGCAGGTTTGAAACTTGTTTCACCCATCGCCCATGTAGCCAGTCCAAGAATCTCTGATTCTTCACTCTGAAGTGGATGAATAACCTTTTCTTTGAAGAAATATAAAGCATCAGTTATTCTTTTCCCTAACCTTCCTATTCCCCAAAGACCACCCTTAACAAGAGGGGGTTCCTCAAGAGAATGTGCAACCATCAT
>JACAEY010000084.1 GCA_013388605.1 Nitrospirota bacterium
ATATGAGGATGTAAAGGCACAGAGGTTAAACGACCTCGTAACAATACGGGTTATAGAGAGTATTTCAGGTTCAGGAAAGGCGGATACCAATGCATCAAAAAAATCTACCCTTAAGGCTGAAGTAAAAGATGTTTTCGACATACCACTCGATCTAAATCTAAATAACCTATGGGGAAAGGGTAATACATTTTCTCCAACTGCGAGTGGTTCTATGCAGTCTGAATTTAAAGGGAGCGGAGAGACAACAAGAGAAGGCAAACTCATTGGAACTATCACCGCAAAAGTTGTAGAAGTGCTGCCTAATGGTAATCTTGTCTTAGAATCGAGAAAAGAAATCACTATCAATAGAGAAAAACAGTTTTTTGTTCTAAGAGGTGTGGTAAGACCTTATGATATTGCACCTGACAATACTATATTAAGCAGTAAGGTAGCAGATGCACAGGTCTATTTTGTCGGGAAAGGAGTTGTTCATGACAAACAGGGTCCTGGCTGGCTCGTTCAAATTCTTGACAAGGTATGGCCTTTTTAACAATGACTCATAATTCAAGATTGAAGATTGAAGATTTAAAGATAAAAAAACGGCTTGTATCCACTTTTTTTCTTTTATTTTTTATTCTTTACACTTCACACTTAACCATCTGTCATGCTGAGAGGATAAAAGATATTGCAAGTTTTGAAGGAGTAAGAGATAACCAGCTTGTAGGATACGGACTCGTTGTTGGTTTAAATAACACAGGAGACACAGGGCTTGCTACTCTTCAGACTATTGCCAATATGCTTCAGAGAATGGGCTTGGTTGTTAAACCAAGAGATATAATGGCAAAAAATACTGCCTCAGTTATGGTCACTGCAACTCTACCACCTTTCCCGAAACCCGGTATGAAAATCGATGCCCTTGTATCAGCGATTGGCGATGCAAAGAGTCTTCAGGGTGGAGCACTTCTTCTTACCCCCTTAAAAGGCCCTGATGGCAAGGTTTATGCTCTTGCTCAGGGTCCTGTTTCTATTGGAGGGTTTATAGGAGGAGGGGCAGGAACGACAGTACAGAAAAACCATCTCACTTCAGGGAAAGTTCCACAGGGTGCTATTATTGAACAAGATTTACCTTTTACCCTTGGAGAGAATGGAGAAATAAAGATATTTTTACATAGACCTGATTTTACAACAGCGACCGAAATAACAAGGAAGATTAATGAGACATTGAATTCTGAATATGCCTCTACAATAGACCCCTCAGCAGTAATATTAAGGATACCAACTGATTACTTTGACAAAAAGGCTGAGCTCTTAACACTTATAGAGGGGCTTGATGTAACACCTGATATACCAGCAAGGGTTGTGATTAATGAGAGGACAGGAACAGTTATAATCGGTGATAAAGTCAGGATATCGCCTGTTGCTATTGCCCATGGAAATCTTACGATTGAGATAAGGACGGAGTTCAGGGTCTCCCAACCTCCACCATTCGCGCCTGAAAAGGCAGAGACTGTTGTGGTGCCACAAGTGGATGTTACTGTGAAGGAACAGAAGGCATCTCTAATGGAGGTTACAGGTGCAACACTTGGAGAGATAGTGAGGGCATTGAATGCACTCGGTGTAACACCCCGTGATCTGATTGCCATATTACAGGCTTTAAAGGCATCAGGCGCTCTGAGGGCTGAACTGGAGATTATATAATGTATAATACACAGGGAATATCTAATTATTTTCACAGAAACATCGAAGAATATAGGGGTAGAAATGATCCTGAGGCTATCAAGGCAGTTGCAAAAGAAATGGAGGCACTTTTTGTATATGAATTAATAAAGGCAATGAGAGATACTACAAATATTAACAAAGAAGACGGACTCGGCAAAAGTGTTTATCAGGGTATGTTCGATATGGAACTTGCGAGGCTTTTATCTGAGAGGGGTCTTGGAATCAAGGATTTATTGCTTAGAGAATTCAAAGATTTTCTGACTCAAGAGTCTGATATAAAAAATGAAAAAAATACTGACGACAGAAACATTATGAGTAAACCAGAAATTATTTCACGACCATCAGGATCAGGCTTACTACCAGTAAATGGAGTCGTCAGTTCTTATTTTGGCATGCGAAAACACCCAATCTATGGTGATTATAGATTTCATGCAGGTGTTGATATAGCAGCAGAGGTAGGAACAAATATTTATCCAATCAGGAGTGGAAAGGTTATATTTAGCGGTGAACAAAAAGGTTATGGCAATATCGTGATAATTGATCATGGCAGTGGAATTATCTGTAAATATGCACATAATCTGGTAAATTATGTAAAAGAGGGAGATGTGGTTGATTCAAATACTGTCATAGCCCAAGTTGGATATTCTGGAAATTCTACAGGTTCGCATCTGCACTTCGAAATCATTGATAAAGGTGAGATAGTTGATCCTATTGAGTTTTTGGCAAAAGCTGAGATTAAAGAATTTTCTAATGATTCCGAAAAATATATTAAAGATAAGTTAAGAGGAGGAGACGATGAAGATTCATGAAAACAAGCCATTAGATGGAATTGAGATAAATCTCAGTACACAGAAGATCTCCCAAACACAGAAGACGACTAAAACAAACAAACCTGATAGGACTCAACCATCCGACAAAGTAAAGATATCTGAACAGGGTAAAAAGATTGCGGAGATTATGTCTGCGATTGATCAATTTCCAGAAATAAGAAATGATAAGATCAAGGAGATCAAAGAGGCTATTGACTCAGGTACTTATAAGATTGATCCCCATAAGATAGCTCAAAAGTTTATTGAAGAGGCGTGAAAATTATTGAATCCATAAAAAACATCCTTATTGAGCAGATTAACAATTATCGCTCACTCCTTGAATTGCTTCAAAAAGAGAAGGAATGTCTTATCGATATAAATCCCAGGGGTGTTGAGGAAATCTCGAAAGAAAAAGATACCACTATCTTAAAACTGAGACTACTTGAGGAAGAGAGGATAAGACTGATAGATAAATTCTCTGCTCAAAATAGGATGAATGAAAAAATCAATTTACAAAGGCTTTATGAAATGACAAAAGATGAAGATCTCCATACAATCAGGTTGCAGTTAATCTCATTATTACAGAGCATTCAGGAACTTAATACCTTTAATATGATTTTAATTAATCGCTCACTGAATTTTGTGAGACAATCAACAAGTTTTTTAGAGTCCTTTGGTCTTTATCCTGATCATAAAAATAAAGCTGTTATTATTTCAAAGGAGATTTGATTGTCTTTACTTAATCTATTCGATATTGCAAAATCAGCAATTTTTGCAAATCAGACAGCCCTGAATGTAACAACCAA
>JACAEY010000085.1 GCA_013388605.1 Nitrospirota bacterium
AGAGGATGCACTTGGGAAAAAAGCTACAATGAATTTTTCTCCACGTCACCCTGCAGATGTCCTTGCAACATGGGCAAATATAGAAAAGTCCAAAGAAAAATTAAATTGGTATCCTAAGACCACAATTCAAGAAGGCATCAAGAAGACGGTATGCTGGTATCTCGAAAATAAGGAGTTTATTAATGGTTTGAAAGATTAGACATCATCATTGCTGTCCAAAATATTCTATATAAGAGTTATGAGACCCTATTTTCGAATCAAAATAAACTACCTCCTAGGTATGTTTAAACTTTCACCTGACTTTAATTACTATTAATAATCTTTGGCTGAGACCTCTGCTTCGACCCCGGTCTCATCGAGATTACCCATGATTTTGCTTCTAAAATCGAGCCATATCTATTACTTTCTAAAGTTTGAAATATTTATTTTGGACAGATATGATATAACTGGTAATTTAATTTAAAACCTTTATAACTTCTGATATAATTAAATCGAATAAACAACATGCCAAAGGCAAAAACCTTCTTTCAATGTCAGTCTTGTGGTTATACCTCTCCAAAATGGCTCGGCAAGTGTCCTGATTGTGGAGAATGGAATACATTTATTGAAGAAAGAAAAGAAACTCTTTCATCTCGTTTGGATTTACCAGTTCATTTAAGAAAATCAGAACCCCTGCATCTGAGTTCTATCCAGGCAAACTATTCTGAAAGAACTTCAACGTCCATAAAGGAACTCGACAGGGTTTTGGGTGGTGGTGTAGTTACAGGTTCAGTTATACTTGTTGGAGGAGACCCAGGTATAGGTAAATCTACATTACTTCTTCAAGCCATTTCTGGACTCTCAAAGTATGGCCAGGTACTCTATGTTTCAGGTGAGGAATCTCCAGAGCAGATAAAAATCAGAGCTGAAAGGCTTTTAATTAATACTGAAGAAATAATACTGCTTTCGGAGACATCGCTTAGAGGTATACTTGAGACAGCGATAAAGCTTGCCCCAAAAGCAATGGTTGTTGATTCCATCCAGACTATATATACAGAGGATCTGCTCTCAGCTCCTGGTTCAGTCAGTCAGGTAAGGGAGTGCGCTGCTAAACTCATGTTATTTGCTAAAAGATCAGACATTCCAATCTTTCTTGTGGGTCATGTTACCAAAGAGGGAACAATTGCAGGTCCCCGTGTTCTTGAACATATCGTAGATACAGTCCTTTATTTTGAAGGGGATAGAGGCCATTCATATCGAATCCTGAGGACTGTGAAAAACCGCTTTGGTTCTACAAATGAGATCGGTATATTTGAAATGTCGGATTCTGGACTTCTGGAAATAGAAAATCCATCCGAACTCTTCCTTCTTGAAAAACCTGTAGATGTTTCAGGCTCAACTGTTGTTGCAACCCTTGAAGGAACGAGACCTCTTTTGGTTGAGATACAGTCACTTGTTGCTCGAAGTAACCTCGGTATACCAAGAAGGACAACAATAGGTGTTGACTTTAACAGGGTAAATTTGCTTGTTGCAGTTCTTGAAAAAAGGGTAGGTCTTCATTTAGGAGGTATGGATATATTTATAAATGTTGTTGGAGGTCTTAGAATAATAGAACCTGCTGTTGACCTCGGTATTATTGCAACAATGACTTCATCCTTTAGAGATATTCCTATAGACCCCAGGATTTTTGTATTTGGTGAGGTTGGTCTCTCTGGCGAAGTGAGAGCTGTTAACGAGGCTGAGATAAGAATTAAAGAGGCATCAAAGATAGGATTTATGAAAGCCATAATACCTTTAAGAAATGCAGAAAAGATTAAAGAGATTCCTAAATTAGAAATTATAGGTGTAAAAGATATTGAAGACAGTCTTAAAGCTCTCTTTGCTTAGTATCACAATAATTTTGATCTCCTGTGCTGTGCAGAGAGTTGAGGTCCCGGTCTTTGAAGGAATTGATTTTAAGGAGGTTCTCAACTCAAAAAAAGATATTTCGGTTATAAATACTATATTTTCTATAACATTTGCGAAAGATGACACCGAGATGAAAGGAGAAGGTGTATTAAACATTTCGAGGAATGGGAATTTAAATCTTAGGGTTTATAGTCTTGGGTTTCTTGCTCTTGAGATATTATCAGAAAATGGTTTTATAAAGAGTAACCTTCGAATTGACAAAAATAAAAGTAGAATTTTGACTGAAGGTCTGCGTGATTGTTTTTTCTGGTGGGATATAGATGACTATACAGTCAACGAAGGCGAGGATATGGTTTTTCTCAAAAATCTTACAAGAGAAATATGGCTTGATAGGAAGACAATGCTTCCTGTCAAACAGGTGATTCTTCTTGAAGATGGCAGAGAACTCATTATAAATTATGCCGATAATGAAAAGCTCGATGGTGTATGGTATCCATCATGTATGAGGATAGAACTCCTGAAATATTCTGTAAGGTTAAAGGTCAAAGATATCTCATTCAACGGATCTATTTAAATCAAGGTCAACCGCTACAGTTGTGATCGTTAAGGCGTCAATCTCTTTTTTGTTGAATAGATATCCCTCAAGGAGCGCATTATCGCAGACAGCGTTTATTAGTCTTGGCACACCAAGTGTATACTGGTATATCAGTGAGAAGGCTTCATCAGAAAATATTTCTCCATTGCACCCAGCAACTGATAGTCTGTGTTTGATATAATTTTTTGTATCTTCTTCAGAAAAGGACCTCAGTTTGATCTTAACAGCAATTCTCTGCTTCAGTGGTTCATCTAAGGAAAGGACATTTTCAAGATCTGGCAGACCGAAAAAGACAAGATTTATCATTTTTCCGTCAGGCAATTCCATATTTGAGAGACCTCTGAACTCCTCCATAATCTCTTTTGAGTTTAACATCTGAACCTCGTCAAGCATCACTACTGCATTTCTTCCTTCCTTCTTTATTTCATATAGTCTTTTATATATTTGTGAGAGAAGTTCTACTTTATCATCTTTTGTGTCTTTAACACCAAGTTGAAGTGCAAATTTTTTAAAGAGCCACTCTGAACTTACAGTAGAATGAACAACGACTAAGAGGGCTGCTTCATATTTATTCTCCTCCAATTCCTCAAGGAATCTCCTTGCAAGAGTTGTTTTTCCCGTCCCGATGTCTCCTATAACAACTGCAAGTCCTTTTCTTGTATCTACTGCATATCTCAATTTTTTGAGGGCATTTGAATGCTGAGGACTGTTGAAATAGAATCTATTATCTACGACGTTAGAAAAAGGATGTTCTTTCAGACCATAATATTCTAAATAGTCCATATTTTAAATATAGGATATCCTGTCTTTTTTTGTCTTTGGTTCCTCCTTCTCAGTTTTTTCAGTTAAAATTGAAGCAATCTGATCAATTTTTTCAGAGACATCCCGGAACTTAGAATTCCATTCATTTATCTCTATATATGTCTCAAGTGCCTCTTTTAGGTTACCACTCTTTTCATAGGCTTCAGCGAGATCATATTTCATTGCCCAGTAGGATTCATCTTTTATATCAATTTTTCCAATGGCTTTTTTCAATATATTTATAGCAAGAGGATAAAGTCCTTTTTCCATATAACAAATGCTTAACATGCTCGATGAGGAGATAAAGTTTTTTGGATCATCACATGCAAGTTTGAATTCTTTTATCGCATCATCTAAAAATCCTAATTCTTTATATGCCAATCCGAGATTGTAATGTGTATCATGGTTTTCATTCCCAAGTTCCTTTTCTATTCCCTTTTTGAATTCATTGAAAATGCTTAAAACATCGCTATCAAAAGCTGGTTCAGTTACTGCTTCAGATTCTACAGTTTCTGACAAAAGGGTTTCTTCTTCAAGACTTTCATATGCCTGAGGAAGGCTGGCAAGTTTCTGCTTTATTTCTTCATTTTCTGGAAATAGTTTTTGGAGTCTTTCAAGAATTTCTTTTGCTTCATCTATCAAGCCTTGACGTATATAAAAATCCGCTTCCGTGATTTCTTCGATATAGTCTTCTATTGACGGAGCGCCTAAAGGCATTGAGGTTATTGTTTCTTCAGTAGGAGAGACTTCAGCTATCCCAGCAAGTCTCGGATCATTTGGTGATAATTCATATGCCTCTTTTATGATCTGTTTCTTTTTTTCGATATCGCCAGCTTTCTCATAAAGCTCAGAGAGTATTATACATTCTGTGATAGCCTGCTCCTTGTCTTCTGTGTTAATATAAAAAGATTTTATTCTATGGTGTAGGCCAATGTTTTCAGGTTCTCGTTTTTTGACTTCTTCAAGAAGATTTTTTGCATCCTCAATAAGACCATATTTAAGAAAGATGTCAACCTCTAAGAGATCTTTGTCACTTGCCTTTTCATCTAAAGATGAGAACTCTTCTAATGCCAGTTTTTTCTCAAATTCTACTACTTTTGATTTAATGGATTGATCATCAGGTTTTATTAATAATACCTCCTTGTAACACTCCAACGCTTCCTTTTGCATGTCTTTTGAACTATAGACATCAGCAAGACTAAGGAGCTCATTAGCTACCTTAGGGTTATCACCTTTTTGTCTGTAAAGAGTAATAAGTCTCTTGCCTGTTTCAATACTATCTATATTCTTAAAAGATTCAAGGAGTTTAATAGCATCGTCATTTTCCATTTCAAGTAACATTTCATTAATAACAGGGAGATATTTCATCCATGCTTTTTCTTTTTGGCCCTCCCTTAAATAAATTTCTCCTGAGAGTTTAATCGCCTTGATATTGGATGGTTCTATTTCAGTTATTTTTTCGATATAGTCTTTCGCCTTATCAAGCATACCAGCTTGTAGATGGATTTCTGCGCATCTAATATGAATATCCGAATCCTCTGGGAAAAGGATGGATGCTTCCTTAATATGCTCTAAGGCTTTTTCTAAATCCCCTGTTTTTGCAAGGATATAATTAATTCCTAAAATTGCATCCTTATATGAAGGCTGGGTCTCAAGCGCTTTTTTGTAATATTCAAGTGATTTTTCAATGTCTCCTTTTTCTTCAAATATCTTTGCTATGTTTAGAAATTCCTTTGCTGCTTCTGATTTAAGCCCTTCTTTAATATATATCTCCGCTATCTTACTCCTGAAGGGTATATTGGTAGGAGAAATATTTAGAATCTTATTATATATGTCAAATATCGCTTCCTTTTTACCTTCTTTTGAAAGGCTATCTGCTGCAGCAAAATAATATTTAATAGCATCTGTTTTTAGCCCTCTTTCTTCACTGATTTCTCCAAGGGAAATAAGGGAGTCAGCATCAGCAGGGTTAATATTCAGGATCTTCTTATAAAGACCTAATGCCTTATGGGAGAAGCCTTCTTTCTTAAAAAATTTTGCTCCTTCATAGAAAGAATTTATGGCATTTTTTCTGTCACCTTTTTTTAAATAAAGATCACCGAGGGCATTATAGGTATTGCCATCTGGGTATTCTTTTATTAGTTTTTCCCACTCAACAATGGCTTTGTCTATCTGTCCTTTTGCAAGATGCTTCTGAACTTCTCTTATTATAGACGCTTTATCTAACATTCTAAACTATTAAAGGTATCACAATTAGAAAATAGGTGTCAATTGCTACAATCACCTAAAAAACTAAATATTAAGAACTCATTATGAATATTTTTTATCTTTTTTTAAACATCCTCTTCACGTCCTCTAAAGAAAAGGAGATTTTTGTTGGTCTACCGTGAGGACATGTATCAGGGTTTTTACAGTTGCTAAGATCTGAAAGTAGATGATTTATCTCCTCGGGGCTGAGTTTGATACTGCCACGGATAGAATGGTGGCAAGCAATTTTAGCTGCAACTGTTTTTTTAAAACCCTCTTTTGTAAGTTCGCCATTAAGGATAATTGAAGCAATATCAGAAAGAATTCCACTTATATCAGCATTTGTGAGAAAATGTGGAAATGAACGGATAAGGAGGGTATCATATCCAAAGTCTTCAACGTCTATCCCGAAATCTTTTAAGATAATTCTATTTTCAAGGATTGTTATATATTCTTTATGAGATAATCTTACCTGTTTGGGAAAGAGCAGTCTGTTTGAATTGATATCAAGCCCTCTTAAGAACTTTTCATAGAGGATTCTTTCATGAGCAGCATGTTGGTCAAGAAGTGTTAATCCACCCTTATCAGTAAGAGCAATAAATGTATCTCCGAGGTAAATGAAAGAAAAAGATGGCTCATATTCAAATTCAACATTTTCTGATATAGCAGAAGGCATAGACGATGTAAAAGAAATAGGATGTTTATATTTAGTAAGTGATTCTCTTATACTTGAATAAACAAAATGATAGACATATTCCTTATCTTTAAATCTTACCTCATGCTTTGTAGGGTGGACATTGAGATCGATATATTGAGGATTGATATTAAAGAAAAGGAAGAAAACAGGGTGTTTTTTTGAGGGTAATATCCCTTCATATGCTTTGTATACTGCATGTGTAATCAAAAAGTCTCTTACCGGTCTTCTGTTAATAAAAATAAATTGATGTGACTTGCTGTTTCGAAAATATTCTCCTTTTGTAATAAATGAATTTAGACTCATCTCTTTAGTTTTGATATTTATCTCTGTAAGGCTATCAAGAAATTCACTACCATATAACTGCATTATTCTTTCTCTTGAGCATGATGAGGGAGGAATACTCAATGTTTCATGATTATCTGATGAGAGGGTGAAACCAATTTCGTGATGAGAAAGGGCTTCTTCTGAGACTGTATCAATAATATGAAGGAGCTCTGTACTGTCTGTCCTAAGAAATTTTCTTCTTGCAGGCATATTATAAAATATATCTTTGACTTCAACAGTGGTGCCTATTGAGGATAAATCTTTAATAGTCTTTATCTCACCACCATGGATTTCTATTAAAACGCCTTGATTCGAGCCCTTTGATGCTGTGGTAAGTTTTATTTTTGCTACTGCTGCTATAGATGAAAGTGCTTCACCCCTGAACCCCATCGTCTTAATATTAAAAAGGTCTTCCTCATTTAGAATTTTGCTTGTTGCATATCTTTCAAAACACAAAAGGGCATCCTCTTTATCCATACCAATGCCGTTATCTGATACCCTGATCAATCTTTTTCCACCGTAAAGAACCTCTATCAGTATGGTTGTACTTTCCGCATCAATAGAATTTTCTATGAGTTCTTTAACGACAGAGGCAGGTCTTTCAATGACCTCGCCTGCCGCTATCTTATCTCTTAATGACTGAGGAAGAACCTTGATTTTTGACATTAGAAAAACGCCTCTGAGAAATGATCTTTATCAACCTTCTTTTTTTATCTTTCTTTATGTGATATTCTAACATAACAAACTTTTGTATAGATTTTTCAGAAAGAATATTTTTTCCTTTTAAGGTCAGTCATGAAAAAGAAAAATAGAGTCAGACCTAATTGGGATGAATACTTTATGGGGATTGCAAAGGCGGTCTCAAAGAGAGCAACATGTCTTAGAAGACAATATGGTGCTGTAATTACAAAAGAAAATATTATAGTTAGCACAGGTTATAATGGTGCACCTTCAGGGATGATGGACTGTCTTGAAGTTGGAAGGTGCACACGAAAGGAACTCAGAATCCCACACGGAGAGCGATATGAACTGTGTCACAGTGTGCATGCAGAGGCAAATGCAATAATTAGGGCGTCTGTTGATGAGTTACATGGTGCAACGATTTATATATCTGGAATTGAAGACACAGGTAATGAGTGTAATGCTGAACCATGCATGATGTGTAAGAGGATGATTCTCAATGCGAAGATAAAAAAAGTTGTTTTTTCTGACGGGAATGATAGTTTCATTACCATCGATCCTAAAAGATGGTTGAAAAAAAGGGTTTAAAAAGTAGTTAATTATTTTAGAGTTCTTTTATAAGGTCTGAAATCTTCTTCTTCAGAAGGGGATGTATCCTGTCAGGTGCAATCTCACATAAAGGTAAAAGAACAAAGTTTCTTTTATGCATTAATGGATGAGGAATTTCTAAACTATCTTCTTTAAATATAAGATTATTAAAAAGCAGAATATCAAGGTCAATAATACGTGGACCCCATTTAAATGATTCTTTCCTTCCAATTTTGTTCTCTATGTTTTTTAATATTTTCAGAAGTTCTATCGGATTCAGCTCTGTCTCTATTTCTATAGCCATGTTTAGAAAATATGGTTGGTCCTTTATGCCCCATGGTTCAGTTTTATACATTGATGATAGTTTTCTGATAATAATCCCATTTTTCTTAATTAGTTCTATTGCGCGCAGACAATTATTTTTTCTATTCCCAAGATTTGAACCTATCCCAATATAGGCAATAGACATAGATTTTTTAATAAGTCTTTAATGTTCAAAGAACCCTACTAATCCTATCTACTGCTTCCTTTATCCTCGCTACAGGTGCTGTTAATGAAAATCTGATATATCCCTCTCCTTCCTCTCCAAAACCGTTTCCTGGGGTTGCAAGCACTCCGGCTCTATTTAAAAGATGTGATACAAAACCCATTGAGTCGAATTTTAAAGGCACTTTTACCCATACATAAAAAGTTGCTTTTGGTTTTATAAGATGCATGCCAAGTTTTTTTAAACCGATGTATAGGGCATTTCTTCTTTCCTGATAAATATTTCGTATCTCGGAGAGAACGGTATTATCTGTATTTAAGGCAACAATTGCTGCTTCCTGTATTGCTTGAAATACACCTGAATCAAGGTTTGTTTTTATTTTTCCAAGCCCGGCAAGCACATCCCTATTTCCTACAGCAAAGCCAATTCTCCATCCTGTCATATTGTATGTTTTCGAAAGTGAATGAAATTCTATTCCAGCTTTTTTTGCTCCTGGAATCTGCATGAAACTCAATGGTTTTTCATTATCATATATCTCTGTGTAAGAGGCATCATGACATATGATAATATTATATTTGAGAGCAATATCTATAACCTGCTTAAAGAATTGCGAAGGTGCTGTTACGGAGGTAGGATTATTTGGATAGTTTAAAAAGATGATCTTTGTTTTCTTTAGAATATTTTTAGGTATTACATCCATATCAGGCAAGAAATTATTTTCCTCTCTTAATGGCATGAAAAAAGTTTTCCCTCCTGCAAATAGAGTTCCTGTTGCATAAACCGGATACCCTGGAGAAGGTACAAGAACAATATCTCCGGGATTAATAAATGCAAGAGGGATATGCCCTATACCTTCCTTTGAACCTATTAATGAAAGAATCTCTTTATGAGGATCGAGTTTTACATCGAACCTCTTTTTATACCAACATGAGACTGCTTCTCGGAATGAAAGCATACCTTCATAAGATGGATAACGGTGATTAACAGGATTCTGAATAGCCTTTTTCATTGCATTAACGATATGAGAAGGAGTAGGGATATCTGGATCACCAATACTGAGGTCAATAAGGTCAATGCCTTTTTCAATCGCCTTCTGTTTCATTTTATCGATTGATGCAAAAAGATAAGGTGGTAAATGCTTAACACGTGATGCAAGTTCGACAGAAATATTTTTTTTCAAGGGTACCTCCTGATTTTGTGTAAGTATTATATTATACAGAGGAAAGACATATATCACGGACATCAAAATACTCAATAAATTATCCTCTCAAGGAAAAGACCATTTGCCGGAGCAGTTGGACCAGCAAGTCTTCTATCACATGATTTCAAAATTTTTTCCATATCTAAAACTGATATCCTCCCCTTTCCTATTTCAACAAGGGTTCCGACAATATTTCTTGCCATATGTCTGAGAAAGCCATCTGCCTCTATGCTTATTTTTATAAAATTCCCTTTTATACTCACACTCATAAACTCTATTTCTTCTAATTTTTTTATACTTATAGAGAATATCTCTCTGATATTATTTTTAGTGTTGCTTCCCGAGCCTTTAAATGAAGAAAAGTCATGTTTGCCAATTAGTACCTTTGAGGCCTTTCTTATATATACAATTTTTAAAGGATGAGGCACTAACCATGAATATCTATATAGAAATGCTGAAATTTCTCTCTGATTTGAGATAATGTAGAAATAAGTCTTTTTCTTTGCATCAAATCTGGGATGAAAAGTGCTATTGACTTCTGAGGCATCAATAACTCTGATGTCTTTAGGGAGAAGGGCATTTATTGCTTTCTTTATCTTTTCATTATCAAGACATGATTCTGTAAAAAATGTAACTACCTGACCAAGTGCATGTGCACCAGCATCTGTTCTGCTTGCAGCAATTAGTTTTGTTTTAGCGCCTGTAATTTTTTTTAGTCTGTCTTCGATTATGCCCTGGATTGTTAATCCGTTTTTCTGTATCTGCCATCCATGGTATTCTGTCCCGTCATACTCAAGTAAGAGTTTAATTTTTTTCATAGAGATTAAAAATACATTACAGTAATAAATTTCTTCAATTCTGTATCTCTTTTGATAAAATTAATTAAAAGTAAAAATTGAGGTTTATGATTTAAAACTTTATTAACCAGAAAAATGTCTTATTTGGGTTAATTTTATCAATATATTTATAGATCATACTTGTCCAAAATAAGAGACACACAATAGCTGGATACCTCATAAACACAATGAATCTACAGGATAATTGTATGGCAGACCCCTTTCTGTTAAAGTATGATATCTGGATTATGCTAATATATCCCTTCTGTGAAAAAGGATATGGATTAATTTTAAAAGGTGTCGTCATTGTGTTTCTTTGGCATCCAGCCATATTTTAGAATATCTTGGACAGCTATGATTATAGATAAGTTATAATTACTTTTAAATGCGGAGGATGGTATAAAAAAGTTACCAAACAGAAAAGGCTATTTTGGTATATATGGAGGACGTTTTGTACCTGAAACGCTTATGCCTGCCCTAAGTGAACTTGAAGATGCATTTCTTAAAGCAAAAAAAGATAGAGAGTTTCAAAAGGAACTAAGCTATCTCCAAAGGACTTATATAGGCAGGCCTACACCTCTGTATTTTGCTAAAAGATTTACTGAGTATCTTGGAGGTGCAAAGATATATCTGAAACGTGAGGACCTTGCGCATACAGGTGCCCATAAGATAAATAACGCCCTTGGGCAGGCCTTACTTGCAAAAAAGATGGGCAAAAGGAGGTTGATTGCAGAGACAGGAGCTGGACAGCATGGTGTTGCAACTGCTACAGGCGCGGCACTCGTTGGGTTGGAATGTGAAATATATATGGGTACTGAGGATATAAAAAGGCAGGCATTAAATGTATTCAGAATAAGGTTGCTTGGAGCAAAGGTTACAGAGGTTCCAATTGGTTCAAGAACATTAAAAGATGCTATTAATGAAGCATTAAGAGACTGGACAACAAATGTCCGAACTACACATTACGTACTCGGGACTGTATTCGGTCCTCATCCATTTCCATTTATGGTAAGGGAATTTCAATCTATTATTGGTAAGGAGACTGTAAGACAGATTATTGAAGCTGAGGGCAGACTCCCTGATTATCTTATTGCCTGTGTTGGTGGTGGAAGTAATGCTTTAGGTCTTTTTTATGCATTTCTTAACTTAAATAAATCACGTCTCCCATATCAGGTGAGAATGATTGGTGTCGAGGCCGGGGGGGAGGGCATAGAGTCCGGAAGACATGCTTCAAGATTTGCAGGCGGGTCAATCGGGGTATTTCAGGGATGTAAGAGTTACCTGCTACAGGATATTGATGGAAATGTGCTTGGAACACATTCTGTTGCTGCAGGTCTTGATTATGCTTCTATAGGACCAGAGCACCCATATCTTAGAGAAAAAGATGTTATTCAGTATACATATGCGACAGATGAGGAGGCACTATCAGCCTTTGAACTTTTATCAAAAACAGAAGGCATTATCCCTGCATTAGAAAGTGCCCATGCCCTTGCAGAGGTCATGAAACTTGCTCCTAAACTATCCAAGGAAAAGATAATCATAGTTAATCTATCTGGTCGTGGCGACAAGGATGTTCAACAAGTCGCAAGAATTAAGGGAATAGAGCTGTGATTTCAAGAATTGAGGAGACATTTAGAAGACTTAAGAAAAAAGAGAAAAAGGCATTCATCCCTTATATTATGGCAGGTGATCCTTCTTTAACAAAGACAAGAGATGTAGTTTTAATTTTTGAGAAATGTGGAGCTGATATTGTTGAGATTGGTGTGCCTTTTAGTGATCCTCTTGCTGATGGTCCTACAATTCAGAGGTCATCAGAAAGGGCATTAGAGTCGGGTATCACATTGAGAAAAGTAATTAATTTTGTAAAGGAACTGAGGGAACATACAACGATACCTATTGTACTTATGACTTATTATAATCCCGTGTTTAGATATGGTGAAGAAGATTTTATAAAAGATGCAAAAAATGCTGGAGTTGATGGGGTAATTATACCTGACCTGCCTCCTGATGAAGCAGGAAGTTTTATATTTTTATCGAGAAAGGCATTTCTCGATACAATATTTTTACTCGCGCCCACTTCTAACCCTGAAAGACTCAAAAAGGTAGTGAAGGCGACAAGGGGATTTATCTATTATGTCTCGATAACAGGCATAACAGGCAGTAAACTCTTGTTAAATGGTTCTATGGAAGCTCAGATAAATGAAATAAGAAAATATACTAAAAAACCTGTAGCAGTTGGATTTGGAGTTTCTACACCAGAGGAGGCATTTGAGGTCTCAAAGATTGCAGATGGTGTGATAGTGGGGAGCGCTATAGTAAAAAGACTGAATGAGTCACCTGAAGATATTGAGAAATATATTGTGGGTTTAAGAGAGGCAATAGAATAATGGCATGGTTTAAAAAAACAAAAGATACAAGCTCTGAAAAGAAGGTAAAGATACCAGAAGGACTGTGGATTAAATGCGAAGGTTGTAAAGAGATAGTTTATAGAAAGGAAATCAATAAAAACCTGAAGGTCTGTCCAAAGTGTAATTATCATTTCAGGATTGGTGCCCGAGAGAGATTAAAGCTACTTGTTGATGAAGGTAGCTTTACAGAGTTAGATGGAGGGTTAATATCAGGTGACCCATTAAATTTTAAAGACACAATTTCTTATAAAGATAGAATAAAAGAAAATCAGAAAAAAAGCGGACTAAAAGAGGCTGTAATTTCAGGAAATGCCCTGATAAAAGGTTATCCTGTTTGTCTTGTTGTGATGGATTTTTCTTTCATGGGCGGGAGTATGGGATCAGTTGTGGGAGAAAAGATTGTAAGGGCCGCAGAGCGCTGTCTTGAAGAAAAGAGAACTCTCATAACAATTTCCTCTTCTGGAGGTGCGAGGATGCAGGAGGGAATATTCTCACTTATGCAGATGGCAAAGGTCTCTGCTGCAATGGCAAAGCTGAAGGATAACGGGATACTTTTTATTTCTGTTATATCTGATCCTACTTTCGGAGGTGTTACTGCAAGCTTTGTTATGCTTGGTGATATAATTATTGCTGAACCAAGAAGTCTGATAGGGTTTGCAGGTCCTCGTGTTATTGAACAGACAATAAAACAGCCCCTTCCCGAAGATTTTCAGAGGGCAGAGTTTCTTCTTGCGTATGGTCTTATTGATATGGTTGTAGATAGAAAGAATCTTAGGGAAGTGTTAGCAAAGCTCATTGAACTTCTACAATGAGCTATAGTAAAACGATCGACTATATCTATAACCTCCAGAAACATGGAATCAAATTTGGTCTGAACAATATAATTAGATTAGTATCTATTCTTGGGAATCCGCATAAAGCATTTTATTCTGTCCATGTTGCTGGAACAAACGGAAAGGGTTCAACCTCAGCTATAATTGCATCAATTCTAAAAGCAGCAGGTTTTAATGTTGGTCTTTTCACATCACCTCATATTGTGAGTTTTACAGAGAGAATAAGAGTCAATGGTAAGGAAATTAGTGAGGACGATATCATCATTTTAACTGAGGAGATCAGAGAGAAAATAATAAGTATTAATTCTTTTGACACAGATTTCTCTCCTACATTTTTTGAAGTAGTAACAGCAATGGCATTTCTTTATTTTCAGAGGAAAGGAATAGACATTGCAGTGATAGAAGTAGGTATGGGGGGGAGGCTGGATGCTACTAATATACTGACACCTGAAATATCAGTTATAACAAATGTTGATTTTGACCATTTGGAATTTCTCGGTCGCACGCTCAAGGAAATAGCATATGAGAAGGCTGGGATCATAAAAGAGGGGATTCCAGTAGTTGTTTCTTCGCAGGATCCAGAAGTTTTAAAGGTTATTGAAGCTAAAGCAAAGGAAAGGAATTCAGAGGTTTATCTTTACGATAGAGATTTTTCAGCAGTCCTAAGGAGAAATGATCCCTCAGGAGTATGTTTTGATTATTTTGATGATTCTTTCATAATTCACGACTTATACCTTTCTCTCGCAGGTGAACATCAGATGCGGAATGCATCTGTTGCAATAAAGGCTGTTGAACTACTCTCTAAAAAGATTACCCCAAACTTCGAACCCCTAACCCCGAACTTTATCAGGGAAGGGCTCAGGGATGTTAAATGGCCTGGAAGGCTCGAGATGATCCATGGCGAACCACCAATTCTTATTGATGGAGCACATAACCCTTCTGCAGCAAAGGTTCTATCTGATGCAATAAATAAGCACTATCTTGGAATATATAAAAGAATTATACTAATTTTGGGTGTTATGGATGACAAAGATATTGAAGGCATAATGAGACACCTTCTTCCTATAGCCTACGAAATAATACTTACTTCTCCTAATTATGATAGAGCAGCTAAACCTGCAAAACTTGCGGCTATTGCAGCCTCTTTAGGGTTCCGAAATGTAAAAATTGTTTTTTCTTTAAAAGATGCTATTGAAATGGCAGTTAAAATTGCGAAATGTGGAATGCTGAATTCGAAATGTGAAATGTGGAGCACCGAAGATGAAACCATTCCGAAATCTGAAATCTGTAATCCGAAGTCACTTATTTTAATCACAGGCTCTTTTTACACAATAGGTGAAGCAAAGGAAGCCCTTGGGTATAAAGGAGTGTTAACACGATTAAGAGAATAACAGCGAAAGGTTAAACCATTGTAAGTGATAAGGAAGAGATTCATAAGGGTTATCTTTATTCTTTTATTTTTGACCCTTTACTGTCCTTTCTTTATTAATTACTGTTTTGCCGAGAAAGAAACTACGATAACTTCAGATACCCTCGAATACTTTGAAAAAACCTCAACATATATTGCAAAAGGTTCAGTGAAGGTGGTAGATGAAAATATGGAGGTTAAATCAGAGGAGATGATTTATAACGAAGAAATCTCCGAAATTATTGCTTCGGGCAATGTAAGATATGAAGATGATGAGTTATCAATTAAGGCGAGTAAAATCCAGCTTAATACTAAAAAAGATACAGGCAGGCTATACGAAGCAGAGATTCTCCATAAAAAAGAAAACTATCGTGTCTCTGGTAAAGAGATCGAGAAGAAGGGCAAAAGATACTATTCAGCCCCTGAGGCGACTTTTACAACCTGTGACCCTCCTGTTCCTGCATGGTGTTTTAAAGGAAACAATGTTGATCTGTTGATTAATGAAAGGTTAAAAGCAAAAGATGTTTCATTCCGAGTTAAAGGTCTTCCATTAGTTTATTTGCCTTATTTATCTGTTCCATTTCATACAGAAAGAAAAACGGGATTTTTAATGCCTGTTTTTGACAATAGTGAATCAAGAGGGATACGTATTGGGGTTCCTTTTTACTGGGCTATTTCTGAAGATAAAGATGCAACCTTTTTTGTAGATACATACTCCAAAAGAGGTATCGGAGAAGGTCTGGAATTCAGGTATATTAAACCTGAAAATGTGATAGGAAGATGGTGGCTCTATCACATAAAGGATACTCTTCTCAGAAAGGATTTCCTTGAGGTTAGGGCACTCCATGAACAGAGATCTGGTGATGGAATTGGAGGTTTTCTAAGTATTAACTATGTAAACAGGGAGAACTTTTATAGAGAATATAGTCCTTATCGTGATATACGAACAAATAGGTTTGTTGAATCAACAGGCGAAGTATCCCTTCCCATTGATAATTCCAGGCTTTATCTTTTATCCCAATACTGGGTAGACTTATCTGAAGTTGTAAGACCCGCACCTCAAAGATTGCCAGAATTTGGATATGTTCTTAATCCGACAAAAGTTGGCCACCTATGGTTTTCAACCACAGCAACAGTTTCCAATTTCTGGAGAGAAAAAGGTATTTATGGACAGCGATTAGACATCTATCCAAGAATATTGCATACTTTGGGTAAGGATATTATCCTCTCACAGGCACTTGGTTTCAGGGGAATCGGATACTTTTTGCATAGAAGTGAGGAGGGTTTTTCTCATAGAGAAGCGATCGAATACAATGCGATGGTTAATATGAGGATTTTAAAGAGATATAATTCATTCACACATGTTATAGAGCCATCAATAGGCTACAAACTTATAACTGATCCACATGATTTACCCGTCTTTGATTCAACAGAACTTTTTAGAAAGACATCGAGGATAGAGTTTTCACTTATTAATAGACTCTTACAAAAAGGGGGCGAATTATTTATTTTAAAAGCATCGCAGGCTTTTGATGCAACTTTAGGAGATAGACCGTTTTTGCCTTTTAGGCTTGAAATCGGAATAAAAAAGCCTTTTTCTCTAAAGCTTGATGCAAATTATGATGTTCATAAAGGTGAGCTTGAAAGCATAAATTCTGATTTAAGGTTGTATACCTCTAAGGTGAATATATGGTTAAACCAGAGATATAACAAAAAAGATGATATAACTTATTACAGAGGAGGATTTGGAGTGCATCCTTTAAAGTCGTGGTATATAAATAGTAGCATCTCCTATGATGCTAAGGAGAAGCTCGTCAGAGATATAACTGTGGATCTAAGATATTTAAGACAGTGCTGGGGTATAAATATGGTGTTCAATAAATATCCTGGTGATTATAGTGTATTAATAATGTTTGAACTTAAAGGACTTTCAATGGGTACATCAGGCTACAAGCCCTTGAAGATACTATAAATCTCTAATCCTTTTTCCAATAATTGCTATTGATTCCTCAATAGAAGTCTTATCTGTGTTTATTATAATTTCAGGATTCAATGGCTCTTCATACGGGGCAACAATGCCAGGCACTGGCCAGCCCTGCGCCCCCTTTTTATATATATCTTCAGGTGCACTATGTCTATCAATCCTCTTTTTCTCTCTTTCTATACATTTTTCTAATGGGCACCTTAGATATATTTCTATATATCTCGGTATTAAATTTCTTGCAAGATCTCTCCATCTCCTGAGGTTTCCGGTTGCATCAATAATTACATTATGATCAAGATCTGTTAATTTTTTTGCGGTATATACAAGAGCTCTATAGACAATATCTCTTTCTGAATCAGAATAAGTTGGTTCAGGAGTTACAACCTTTCTTAATTCATCCATTCTTAGGATTATAAAATTTGGATTTGCCTTTTTCAGGGCATCAGCAATTGTACTCTTACCACTTCCCGGTAGCCCAGTTATCCATATAGCAACACCGCTCATATCTTGAAATATTATAACTGAATTATTTTCTTATCCTAAATAATTTAGGTGTTAATTGAATATAATTCTTGATCCGTCAATTCAAATTGAGCCTCATATCTGTTTTCTGTTAGCATGAATTGTTATTTTGCAGATGTGACCTTAAATAATAATTTTAAATGAAAATTATG
>JACAEY010000058.1 GCA_013388605.1 Nitrospirota bacterium
ATCTCTCATAGGTTTATCTTCTTTTTTCCCGTTTTTTTCAGTCTTTTCTGCCTTTAATTCTTCAAATTTTGCCTCATCGGCAGCAGTTTCTTTCTCTGTCATAGACTTCTCCTTTTAACTAATTAATTACCTTTGTTATTTTAATAGCCTGATTACCTCTGCTATAACCAGGAAGACCATAAAACTTGAGTATACCTTCTACCTTAATAGGAAATTCTTCTGAGGTATGTTTGCCGAGATTGATAACACTGCCTATCTCAAGGTTTAATAAGTCACCAAATGTAATCTCGGCCTTTCCTACTTCTGCTATCACTCCAACACAGGTGTTCATGACTATCTCCTTCACGGTATTTATCCATCTCTGGTCAATACCATTTTTTTCACTCTGAAATCCTGAATAAAGCCTTTCTTTGACAGGCTCTATCATAGAATACGGAATACAGAAGAAGAGATTTCCTTTAAAGTCTTCTATCTCCACCTGTATTTCTATCTTTATTACGATCTCATTTGGAGTAACAATCTTCACAAATTGTGGATTCATCTCTAAACTGATATGTTCAGGCTTAATCTGAACTATCCCATTCCATGATAAAGATATGTCATTAAGTGCCATTGCAACTATCTTTTGGTTAACCCTCTGTTCAATAGAAGTAAAACTCCTTCCTTCTGATTTCACATATTGGGCTTTTGAACCACCAAAAAAGATTTCAACCAGGGCAAATAAAAGAGGTGCCTCTATTATAAGAAGTGCATTGCCTTTCAAGGGTTCTAACTTAATTATATTAATACTTGATGGAAAGGGAATAGTCTTCATGAGTTCTTCAAACTTTATAAATTTGACACCAAGCAAATTAACATCAACAAATTTCATAATCAGATTTGAGACAGAATTTCTAAATGACTTAACAAATTTTGCATTGGCAAGCTCAAGACCAGGCATCTTTCCGCGGACTATCTGTTCCTGACTTGTTAGGTCGTAAGGCCTTACACCAGAGGGTTCTTTACCCCTTTCAGTCTCAGTTTCAACATCACCTGACTGGACACCTTTAAGCAAGGCATCAACTTCATCCTGTGAGAGTATCTGGTTCATTGCATAACAAACTCTGTAAAATAGAGATTCTTAAAAATATCCTTCCCCACTGTCTGATTTGCCCTAAGAAGTATCTCATCCTTTAACTGGAGCTTTCCTTCAGGACTTGATATAGAGTCAGAAGACTTACTGCTAATAAGGATAATAATCGCATCTTTAAGTTGAGGAATATAATCTGAAACAAATTGCTGATACGATGGATCAGAGATTTCAAACTGCATAGTTATCTTAAGAAATCTACCCTGTTCCGAGAGATTAAGAATGAGAGGTTCTATAGGGACAAGGGTAGCCTTTACAGATGTTTCTTCATTTTTATGCGATGCACCATCTGATTTCCCAGAACTGTGAAGCACCATATAAGTAATGAAGCCACTTATTATTAAGACTAAGAATGCACCTGCAATGATTATGATCAGTTTTTTGTTAAACTTCTTTGGTTTTATCTCCTGAACCTGTTCGGTTTGATTATCTTGATTAGCAGCTATTTCATCAGCCATATCTTATCCTCCTAAATCTTAGTTCTTTTTATACTTATCAAAGACCATGCCTGTCTACAACTCATTGAAAAACAATTGTTTTTAAAAAAGAATTGTTTTGTTGGTGGTAAATTTACGTCAAAGAAATGACTTAGTGATAGATTTCTAACAAAAAGGTTTTATTTTCCCTAAGCCGATATACTGAAAATTATCTCTTCAGATTTACAAGTTCCTGTAACAGTTCATCTGTCGTTGTGATAATCCTTGAATTTGCCTGAAATCCCCTCTGTGCAGAAATCATCTTTACAAATTCTTCTGCAAGGTCAACATTGCTTAGCTCAAGACTATTGGAAAGAACCCTTCCCAATCCAGCGGTATTTGCCATACCAACGATTGGTTGCCCTGAATCAAAGGATTCTGCATAAAGGTTCCTCCCCAATTTTGAAAGTTTATCTGGAGCACTAAACTTTGCAAGTGCAATCTGTCCAATTGATCTTGTCTGACCATTTGTAAATACTCCTGTTATAACACCATCCTCTGAGATAGATACATTTCTCAAATTTCCTGCAGGATAACCATCCTGACTGATAAGCAAAACACCAAAGTCTGAGGCATACTGCGTTGTGCCATCAACCCCTGAACCTGATTCTGCTGTTCCTGTTCCATAATCAAATGTAATATCCTGAGGTGAGGAAACAGCTGAACCAAAATCAAAACTTATCGAGGTTCCACTGTTGTCATCAATGAGACCACCACTTGTGTTAAATGTAAGTTCCTGAGTACCAGCATCAACTAACAATGATGAATCGTCAGGGTCTGTATACACATAATGAACATCCCATGTATTGACATCGGTTTTCACAAAATAGAGGGTTATCTGATGATCGCCTCCCTGAGAATCATATACAGTTATTGTATTTGAAAAATTGTAATTGGCTGGATCGTCATCAACACCATCTCCATTCCCATCAAGAGTAAATGCTGAAGTTTGAATATCTGCAGTAGAATCTAAATTAAGCTTTATTGTTGCATCAGTTGTTGCATTCGCCAGACTCTGACTGCCTCCAATCTGTAAATCACCGAGTGTGCCTGTTATACTGCCTGATGAATCAGCAAGGTAACCCTGAAGGATTAACCCATCAGGATTGACAATATAGCCATCTTTATCTATGGAGAATTGACCTGCACGTGTATAATATCTTGCACCACTTTCATTTACAATGAAGAAGCTGTCACCATCTATTGAGAGGTCAAGTGCACTGGATGTGGTTTCGAAGGAACCCTGGGTAAAGAGAGGAGAAATACCACTTATGAGCACACCGCGTCCTACCTGTAAAGAACCCACAACACCAGCAAGGACGTCTCCAAAAGATACCCTGCTTGATTTAAAGCCAACCGTATTCATATTGGCAACATTGTCTCCAATTACAGACAGCCACGTACCATTTGCATTCATACCTGTTATTGCAGTATAAAGTGAAGTTAACATACTAATACCCTCCTTTTATTTCTTTAATATCACTTAATTGAACCTTCAATGAATCGTCAAGAATGAGATAGGTTATATTATTATCGAAGGTTATTCCTGTTACTTTCCTGTATGTATCTGTAGAGACACTTATTGGATTCCCTGAATTATTAAAAGCCTGAACTTTCACCCTGTAATAACCCTCAGGGAGATGGTAACCATTACCGTCTGTCCCATCCCATACATAGCTCCTATCACCAGAGGTCTGTTTACCAAGGTCAACCTGTCTCACAAGTTCACCATTAGAGTTATAGATTGATACCATGACATTTGCTGCATCCTCCTGTAGCACATAACCGATCTCAGCATTGTCTCTCAGGTAAAGCTCATTTCCAGAAATTTTTACTGTTCTGCCGATAAGGTTATTAGCAAGTGTATTCTGGATTGAATTTTGAAAAAGTAGAAGATCTTGTAATTTAGTATTCATATTATTCAATTGCTCAAGGGCACTGAACTGTGCTAATTCTGCAGTAAATTCGGTGCTATCCATAGGATTCAAGGGATTCTGAAATCGTAACTGCATAATAAAGAGCTTTAAGAAGTCGTCTTTGCCAAGACTCTTCTGTGTTGTTACCTCCTGAGAAGGTTCGCTAATACTATTGAGTGCCTCTATTGCCATGTCTCCTCCTTTATATTCATACAAAGATGCTGATTAAACCCTCATTATGTTCTGCATTTGAGAGATTTCTTACATTTGCTAACCTGATGTCTTGTATATCCTCTTTTTTGTTACCATATACTGAAGTCCCTTCTTTGTTTTGAAGTGATACAGAAAAACTTCCGATATGTAATCCCTCGCTAATTAACACCCTCATAATGTTATCAAGATTCTTTTCGATAAATTCCTTTCCTATATTCTCTGAGGCATTAATCTGGGCATTAATCACCCCTTTATCAAGGACAAGTTCAATATCTATTTCACCCATTCCATTAGGCTCAAGAGAAATCTCTATTGATGCATCTCCTTTCTTTGAAATGGTATATAAATCATTGTATTTATCATCAAGACTAAGAGGTTTATCAGGAGCGTTAAAATCCATATAAATCTCTCCATTATTATTTTCGATCGAGAAAAAAGTATTTTCTGTCCCTGAAAAGTTATTGAAATTGAATGTCTGATTATGCCCCTTGTCCCTTGACAATTTACCCTGAGTAACAACCTCATTGGCATTTAATATATCCTCAGCTATTATCGGTTTGATATTATGTGTATAATCTAAAGAAGACTTTATCTCCCTGATAAAGACCGGAAGGACATCTTTTTCTAAAAATTTTGCCTCTCCACCAACTGATTTTGTAAATGGTAAGAGATCAAAATCTGATATCTGAGGCTCATTTAGAAAAAAATGATTTTTTGCTGTCAAATTAGTTCCATCTTTTCTATTGGTAAAAAGCTGAATTGCCTCCCTAATAGCATGAATTAAAGATGTCTTAAATGTCTGTAAATCTTTTGTGTCTATGCCTGGAAGATCAACCCCCTTTCCCTCTCTATCAATAAACTGAATTACCTCCCTCCGTTCTTCAATCTTTATGGGGAAGTGTCCAGACTGAGACAAATAATTATAAATCTCTTTGAAGAAGATAATTTGATTAATATCCTCAGGATTGTACTCTAAATCTTCATCCTTATGATCA
>JACAEY010000051.1 GCA_013388605.1 Nitrospirota bacterium
GGAGGCATTATGGAACAATTAAAAGAGGTTGAGATTTTATTAGTAGAAGACAATCCGAATGATGCAGAACTTGCCATCAGGGCTTTAAAGAAACATAACCTTGCTAATAATGTTCATATTGCAAAAGATGGAGTTGAGGCACTGGATTTTATATTTAGAAGAGGAAAATATGCAGACAGGGATATAAATGACAAGCCGAAGGTTGTTCTCCTTGACCTGAAGCTTCCAAAGATTGATGGTCTTGAAGTCCTTAAAAAGATTAAGTCTGATGAAATAACAAAGACAATACCTGTTGTTGTCTTGACCTCTTCAACAGAAGAACGTGACATTATAGAAAGCTACCAGCTCGGCGTTAACAGCTATATTGTGAAGCCAATAGATTTTGACAAATTCGTTGACGCAGTCTCTGAATTAGGTCTATACTGGATACTACTTAATCACCCACCCATATAGTCATACCAGGAAATTGAGGACAGAATTAATTGGATAAAGAACTCCACATCCTCATGCTTGAGGACTCATCGATTGATGCTGAATTAATAGAGCGTTCTTTGAGGAAAAATAATATCTCCTTTGTCTCAAAGCGGGTAGAGAAAAGAGAAGAGTTCATCAAAGAGCTAAAAGATTTTGGACCTGATATTATTCTTTCTGACTTCCGCCTTCCCGCATTTGATGGTTTAGAGGCATTAGGTATTGTAAAAAATGAATTCCCGGATATACCTTTTATTCTTGTCACTGGAGCACTCGGCGAAGAGCTTGCGGTTGAAGTCCTCAAAAGCGGTGCTGATGATTATGTTCTAAAAGATAACCTGTCCCGACTCCCTTATGCAATAATGAGGGCATTGCAGGAGGCACAGGGTAAGTTAGAATTGAAACGTGCAGAAGAGCAACTTAAACAATATACTGCTGAGCTTGAAAGGGCTAATAAGGAATTAAAAAGGCTCGATGAAGTAAAGTCTGAATTTGTCTCTATAGCATCGCATGAATTGAGAACACCTCTTGCATCCATTAAGAATGCTGTCCAATTAATTCTGAGAGGGAAGACAGGGAATATTAATGAAAATCAAGCAAGGTTCCTTCAGATGGCTGAAAGGAATATTGATAGACTAACAAATCTGCTCAATGACCTTCTTGACCTCTCAAGGATAGAGTCAGGAAGGGTCTTGATGAATTTTGAAGAAATCAGTCTGAGAGGTGCAATAGAGTTCTCCTTATCCTCACTTAAGGCAAGCGTAGATGCAAAATCTATCAGGCTTGAGATGGATGTGCCTGAAGGTATCCCAAATGTTTATGGTGACAGGGAAAAGTTAGAACAGATTTTAACAAATCTGATAGGAAATTCTTTAAAATTCACTCCAGAAGGAGGTCTTGTAAGTGTATCTGCAAGGACTTTTAATGAGAAGATGGTGGCAATCTCTGTTAAAGATTCAGGTGTCGGAATTCCAGAGGATCAACTTGATAAGGTCTTTGAGAAATTCCATCAGGTTGAATGTTCACTTACCCGCACTGTGCAGGGGACAGGATTGGGATTGGCAATTACAAAAGGCCTGGTTGAAGCAAGTCATGGAAATATCTGGGTTGAAAGCGAGCTTGGAAAGGGTAGTACTTTTACATTCACATTACCAATCTCAGAAGGAGAAAAGAGGGATTTGCAATTCCGCTCTGTCCTTGACAGGGAATTCCAGCGAGCTACGGAGAACCATACCCCCCTCACACTATTTCTCATTGAGGTTTTTGAAAAAGACCAGGATATTAAGGATAAAATATTAAAGCAATTAGATGAGTTGTCACGGAAATGTTTTTGTAGGAGTGTTGATATCATTCTGAAGAGAGAGAAGGAGAAAATACTTGCTGCAATTTGCGATACAGACTCCAAAGGCGCCCAGATAATCTATAAGAGGTTTGAAGAAGAGATACAAAAGAGATTTATAAATGGTCAGAAGGTAACACTTGTAATAAAGATGGGTATGGCAACTTATCCTGAAGAAGCCTTTTCAAAGAGAGAGCTGTTCAGAAAGGCTAAAGAAAGATTGAGGTCCGCTTGAGGCGGAAAGGGGGTTAATATGAGCCAAAAAAAGATTTTAGTCGTGGATGATGAGCTTGATTTAGTAGAGACTATCCGTTTCCAATTGGAAACAGAGGGGTTCAATGTGATAACTGCATATAATGGAGAGGATGCGCTGAATTTAGCGAGGACGGAAAACCCTGATTTAATTCTACTTGATATCATGCTCCCAAAATTAGATGGTTATAAGGTCTGTCGTTTACTTAAATTTGATGAGAAATATAAAAATATCCCTATAATAATGCTTACAGCAAGAGCACAGGAGAAAGACAAGATAATCGGTCTTGAAACAGGAGCAAATGAGTATGTTACAAAACCATTTGATATGGATAGATTATTAGAAAAGGTGAAGACGTACCTGAAGTGAGATTATTGGAATGTGGAATGCGGAACTCGGAATGCGAAGCAAAAACAACCTGACTGCCTAAATAGTTCTAATTACGTAATCCGCATTCCGAAATGTATATATGCCTAATTTTAGATATAAGGTAAGGGACAGGAATGGACAGGCAATTGCTGGAGTGATTGATGCGCCTACAGCACAGGCTGCAGGAGAGCTACTTTTCAAGCAGGGTTATTTTCCTATAAAGATTGAGGAATCACCTTCAGGCGAATATAAAGGTTTATCTTTTTCCCTATCAAGCCTTTATAAGAGATTCAAAAGGGTGAAGATAGATGAACTCACCCTCTTTAGCCAGCAACTATCTACATTATATAAGGCAGGATTGCCTTTGCTTACAGGACTGGAAAGCCTGGCAGAACAGGCAGAGAATAAGAGGTTGAAACCGATTATAGAAGATGTCAGTCGTCAGGTAGAAGGGGGTAGTTCACTCTATGAAGCTCTTTCAAGATACCCGGATATCTTTTCCCCTATTTATATAAATATGGTCAGGGCAGGGGAGACATCTGGGAGACTTGGTGAATCACTTGATAGGTTTGTTACACTTGCAGAAAGGGAATTGAAGACAAGACAGAAGGTAAAAGAAGCTATGCGTTATCCAAAGATAGTAATTCTTTCGCTGGTCATTGCCTTTGCTATTTTAATTACATTCGTTATTCCGAGATTTGCACAGATGTTCTCAAGGTTTAATACACCCCTTCCTTTACCTACACGGATCATGATAGGTATAAATAGCTTCTTTCATACATACTGGTATTTCGTCTTAATAACTTTGATTGGAATCCCGCTATTTATCAAATACTATATAAAGACAGAAAGAGGAAAATATCTGTGGGACAGATTAAAGACTAAGATACCGATATTCGGTACCCTTTTTCTAAAGATTGCCCTCTCACGCTTTTCTTATATCTTTGTCTTATTAAACCGTAGTGGGGTCCCGATTCTTCAGACACTTGAAATCACCTCATCAACTATTGATAATGTTATCCTCTCAAAGTCAATCACAGAGATTAGTCTGAAGATAAAAGAGGGTATGAGTTTGAATGAAGCAATGAGGGAGAGTGGAAGGTTTACCCCTTTGGTAATTCAAATGGTCTCTATAGGTGAGTCTTCAGGCACACTTGATGAGATGCTGATGAGGGTAACAGAGTATTATGATTTAGAGGTGGACAATTCCATAAAAAAATTATCAACCTATATTGAGCCTACCTTAACAGTCTTTCTCGGCGCGGTTGTCCTTTTTCTCGCTTTAGCAGTATTCCTTCCGTGGTGGGACATGGCGTCTCTTTTCAGGAGATAAAAAATGCGGAATTCGGAATGTAGAACTCGGAATAAAAAACTTAAATTTCGAGTTCAGAAATCCAAATCCCGAAATTCTAAGGGCATCACCCTCATAGAGCTAATCCTTGTTCTGGTTATAGTTGGTATTATTTCAGCAACAGTAATACCAAGACTGAACATTACTTTATCAACCTCAAGGTCTTCTGTTGAAGGAGCAGCATATATGATAGCGTCAGATATCCGCTATGCACAGGAATTTGCAATGGCAAACAGAGTATCAAAAACAGTTACATTCACTGCAGGTTCTTCAGTCTATACATTCACACCTTCTGATAATATGGACCCATCCGGACAGCTTCCTTCAGAAGCAACAATCAGCAATAATTTTACAGTCACCTTTAATTCTCTTGGAGAGCCAATAACAGGTGGAGGAGGCTCAGTAACAGTCTCCGATGGTATAAATACAAAGACAATAAGTATCGTGGAATATACAGGGAAGGTAAATATTAGCTGAGTTGAGCGATTATTTAGTAAAAACCTTAATTAATCAAACCATTTTGAGAAAAGTGTAATCACCTAACAAGTGTCATTGTCCGACTTGATCAGACAATCCAGAATATAAGGAACTGGATTCCCCGATTAAATCGGGTAATGACAAACCACAAGAATCGCTCAATTTAGGTATTAGCTAAATGAGGAATCGGGGCTTTACTCTCATTGAAATCATCATTCTGATTGTTATAGCAGGCATAATCCTGCCCGTGATTGTAGTTCCTTTTATAACAAGTGTAAAAGAGAGCGGAAAGCCTGAGATGGTAAGCACAGCTATGTTTCTTGCCAGCCAGAAGATGGAGGAGTTTATGAAATATCAATATTCA
>JACAEY010000086.1 GCA_013388605.1 Nitrospirota bacterium
TACCTTAAAGAAAATGCTATTCAGCGGTCTGAGCATCCGAGTTCGTCATCAATAGATACCGAAGGTGGAAAGACATACACTGAAGACGAGAAAAAGCAACTGGCGGAAGCACTTAAAGGCTTGGGATATATTTAACCTTTTAGCCTAATTTCCTTTTGTGGAGAGAATTTTGAAGAATAAGGTTATTGTTATTGGTCTTGACGGAGCTACTTTTGATATCATAAAACCGCTAATAAATGAGGGGAAATTACCTGTTATTGCCTCATTGCTATCCAAAGGTGCCAGTGCAGAGTTACAGTCTACTTTACCCCCGATTAGTGGTCCTGCATGGACATCTTTTCTTACAGGCATGAATCCTGGTAAACACGGGGTATTTCATTTTCTTACACGCCGTTCTGATGGGAATGGGTTTTTACTATGCAGTTCCCACGACATAAAGACGCCGACCATTTTCGACTACATTTCAGCAGAGGATAAAACTATAGGTTCAATAAATATCCCTATGACCTATCCACCTCCAAAAGTTAATGGGTTTATAGTCTCAGGTATCCCTGTTCCTCCTCAAGCAAAAGATTATACATACCCTTATGAGCTATATGAAGATATAAAAATGCATGTAGGAGACTATACGATAGATTATGACTTCTCTTCTATGAATAAAAAGGTTGATAGTATATTAGATGAGATTGAAAGGTATAGGTATTTAGCTGAAAATCTTATGGATATCGAAGAACGCAGATTGAAAACAGGGCTTTTTTTGATGAATAAATACCCATGTGACCTTTTTGTAATAGTGTTAACGTTGCTTGATAGGGTTCAGCATTACTTCTGGAGATTTATGGATAAAAGACATGCAGGATATAGTGACATAGGTGCAAAAGAATTTGGCAGGGTAATACACAATTGTTATGAAAAGATAGATAAGGCAATTGGAGAGATAATCTCATCTTCTTCTGACAATACCACATTTATTGTTATGTCTGACCATGGCTCAGGTCCACATTATTCAGATTTTCATATAAATAAATGGTTTATTGATATCGGATGGCTCCAGATGAAGTCATGCCCGAGGGTAATTTTAAACAGGTCAAATATCAAGAGAATTTTAACAAAACTTGGATTTAAAAAACTCTCTGAAAAACTTCCTCCATCTCTGAATTCACTCTCCATATTTATACCAAAAGTTAAAAGAGAAAATGACTTTATTGATATAGTATGGTCTAAAACACTTGCCTATTCTGCCTTTTATGGAATCAGTATAAACCTTAAAGGCAGAGAAGAAAGAGGAATTATAGAACCAGGTGAAGAATATCAAAAATTAATTGAGGTGCTTAAGGCAAGATTATATCAACTGATTGATCCCCGGACCGGAGAACCACTTATTGAGAATATCTTGGAAAAAAATGAAATCTATTCCGGTCCTTTTTCAGATCAAGGACCAGATATCTTATTTTTAACTAAAGACCTCAATTGTATCCCCAGTGATAGTTATACAGCGCATTCATGGTATGAGATAAGGGTTAATCATGCAACTTCGGGGACCCACAGAATGAATGGCATATTCATCATGAAGGGAAAAGGGATAAAAAATACTGAGGAATTACAGAATTTAAAAATAACAGATATTGCGCCTACAATACTTTACTTACTCCATGCACCAATCCCTAAAGGCATGGATGGACGATTGATTACCGAAGCATTCACACCTCAATTTTTAAATGAAAACAAAATCAAGTTTACAGATATAGAATTAGGATATAAAAAAGAAAGACGCTCCTTTTATTCTGCTCAGGAAGAAGAGATGCTCAAGGAATCTTTAAAAGGATTAGGATACATGAGCTGAACTAAAAACTGTGAGAAGCAATTTTATAATAAGAGAATACCGCTCAGGAGATGAGAAAGATATTAATGACCTCTTTAATTTTGTATTTAAACAGAACCGTCCCCTGTCCAAATGGTACTGGCAATACAGGGATAATCCTGCTGGCATTTCAAACTTCATTGCCTTAGCAGAAAGTGACGGTAGAATAGTAGGACAGCATGCAAATGTCCCTGTATATTTTAAGCTAAATGATAAAATATTAAAAACAGTGCAGTCCGTAGATAATTTTGTACATCCTGATTTTAGAGGTGGGAAAATTATAAAGGAAACATATAGATTGGCTTGTGAACTTTATGTAAAAGGGGGTGTATCTTTTGCCTATGGTTTTCCCAACAACATTTATTATCCTTTTGGAAAAAGGTGGTTGAAATATAAAGACCTTTGTCCTCTTCCGACCCTTTTTAAAAGACTCAACTGGCGTCTTGCATCTATGAAAAGATTTCCTTTTTTACCTTCTTTTTTCCAATCACAAATACAGAGCTTAAGTGCAAATTTCTATAAACTGCAAATCATCTTGAAAAGTTTAACAAAAAGAAAAATATCAATTAAAAAGATGCCTTCTTTAGTTAGTGATATTGATAAACTATGGGAAATAACCAAAGACAGATATAAAATTATTGCTGTTCGTAACTATAAATTCTTGAAATGGAGGTATCATGACAAGCTTAATGATCCATATGAATTCTTTATTGCCTATCAAGAAAAACCTATCGGATACATAGTTGTAAAAATATCCATTAAAGGAGGGCATTTAATAGGTTATATTGTTGATATCCTTTCTATAGATAAAATAGTTGACACTTTTCTCATCGGTTACGCCTTGAATTACTTTATATCTAAGAAAGTTGATTATAGTTTATGCAGAATTCTCAGAGAAGATGAGGTATACAATATCTTAATAAACTACGGATTTACTGAAAAAGCAATATTCCCCCCTACTCCAGTAATCTATGAGATATTTGATTACCATGTATTTCCTGATGAAAAAGCTCTCGAATTTTTTAAGTCCCCGGGAAATTGGCATCTAACATACGGTGATCAAATAGATGCAGAGTTTTAGATGAAGATCTTATTCTTTCATGATGACTGTAAAACAATGGGAGGAGCAAATACATATCGCAAGGAATTATGTCGTATTTTGGAATCATTAGGACATGAATTATATCTCTATACTCTTGAGCCAGATCTTAATGATACAAAAAGTTATTTTTCCTATAAATTTAAAAAGGGAAACAGGATAATTGACCATTTCAAATATTGTTATTTTAACCCCTCCCTTTATCTTGAATTTAAAAAAGTATTAAAAAAAATAAGACCAGATATTATACACATCCATATAAATCATGTTTTTCCTAATTCAGTCCTCTTAGCATGTGGAAATATACCTGTAGTTCAGACATTACATGATTGCAGAATATTCTGCCCCGGAGGGAAAGGTATAACAACGAAAGGTAACATTTGCGAAAGGAGTTTTAGTAGTGCGTGTTACAGAGAGGGTTGTATAAGCCGGCTAAGATATTACTCTCATTCTGTCTGGAGAAGATTTAACAGGTTCATCTTCAAGAGAAAAGTAAAGGTATTAATTTCCCCAAGTATGGCTTTAAAAAAGGGGCTTAGTAACTATGGACTTAAATCAGTTTACATCCCTAATTATGTGGACACTTCAACATTCATACATTCTTCAAATAGCACTGAAAAGGGAAGAATACTTTGTGCCTGCCAGCTTTTTGCAACTAAAGGTGTTAACCATTTATTAATGGCATTTCAAAATGTCCTGATGAAAATACCATATGCCACACTTGACATTGTAGGAGAAGGCCCTGAAAAGGAAGACCTTGAAAAGCTTTGTATTTCCCTGAACTTACAGGACCATGTAAAATTTCATGGTAAAGTAGCTCATAATGAATTATCCTCTTTCTATTCTAAAGCCAGTGTAGTAGTAGTACCTTCAATGGTAGCTGAAAATTGTCCCTTAGTTGTCTTAGAAGCAATGGCATCAGCAAAGCCAGTTATAGGGAGTAGAATAGGAGGCATTCCAGAATTAATACAAGAAAAAGAAACGGGTCTACTTTTTACTCCTGGGGATACAAATGAATTAAGCGAAAAGATTGTCCAGCTCCTGCTTGATACGGAAAGAGCTAGGAAAATGGGAGAATTAGGGAGAGCACGAGTAGAAAAGAATTTCTTGCCTCAAGAACATATAAAAAAGATTTTGGATATATACTACAGTCTGGTTAAAAAATAAAAAAGAGTAAGATCATATCCCTCATTCACTTCCTCTGACTTAAGTGGAAGACAGAAGGGCTAAAGGAATTGCAATGCATATAAAAGACAGAATGATTTTTCTCCAGATTAAAGATTACGTGAAAAGTTTTCTGAGACCTTACAATCTTATATACATACCTAAAGTAGTAGATAAGCCTGAAGGGAAAAGAATCATCGTTTTCTCTCCCCATTTTGACGATGATGTAATAGGATGTGGTGGTACCCTCCATAAACATGTTCTGGCTGGCGATGAAGTCACAATAATATACTTTACTGACGGAAGAGAAGGTGATCCAGATAACCCGGATAAAAACCTTGTTAAAACTGTAAGAAAGGAAGAAGCAAGAAGAGCTACAGCTATTTTAGGAATAAAGAATCTGGAATTCCTTGATGAACCTGAGACTCAGTTAAAAACAAATAAAAAACTGCTTAAAAACCTGAAAGACACATTTGAGAAAATCCGACCTGAACTTATTTACATGCCATCATTCATAGAGAACCATATTGATCATCTGGAGGTAAATAGGATTTTTTTTAGGTTGGTCAAAGATTTAAACATAAAATTCAATGTTTGCGCCTATGAAGCATGGACACCCATCCCTCCAAATATTATTGTGGATATAGGAGAGGTGATTGAAAAAAAGGAGCAGGCTCTTAAGGAATATAAAAGCCAGATAAAATATGTGGATTACTTTAGCACTACCTTAGGATTAAACAAGTATCGCTCAGCAATGAACCTTAAAGGGCGGAGCTTTGCAGAGGCATTCTTTTATACTACATGTAAAGAGTATGTCAAATTATTAAAAGAGCTACGGCTGAATAAAAGGATCTTTTTAAAAGATTTTAGAAAGCACTTTAAAACCTGAAAAAGATTTAAAATACTATTAGGATATATAATTTGTGAGCTAACTATAAGAATATGCTTACTTAAAAATGGGCTTAAAATGAGAATAGGAATCATTACCGAATTTATTGAGAAAATGCCTACAGCGATGAATATTTACGTCAGAAATATAGTTGAACATTTATTAAATATTATAGATAAAAGTAGCGAAATTATTTTAATCCATAGTGCAAAGAGCATTGATCCATTATTTAAAACAGCAGGGGAGATGGTTCTTCCTTTTGATGACCCCATATTTCTCTCAAAGATTCTTGATGCAAAATTCGATGTCATACATATACCGTATCTCATATATGGGATGCAGAACCTTATGAAGTCATTACACAAAAAGGTCAAGCTGATATGTACAATGCATGGCATTGGACATTCAAGAATCCCACCAGAATTGTACTATAATGCTTATTCCCTGATGCCAAGCAAGGTGACATTAAGAATATTAGAATTTTATATTAAGGTTTTGTCCGTGATACGGTTAAAATGTAAAATTCTCCAGGTCAAAGATAAATTTGACTTGATGATTACAATTTCCAATAGTGCGAAAAGAGATATTTCAATTAAATTTAGTATTTCAGAAGGAAAAATAAGGGTCATTTATCATGGAGTAGCTAATCATTTCAGACCACTAAAGAGTGAAGAAGATATAATAAGAACCTTAGAAAAGTACAAAATAATGCGCCCTTTCATTCTCAGCGTTAGTGGTTACAATTCAATAAAAAATATCATCAGGCTAATTAAATCCTTTCGTAAATTTAAAACGAAACGAAAAATGAAACAGAAGTTAGTCATAGCTGCAATTCAAAGTAACGGCATAAGGAAAATAATTAACAGCTTAAGTTTGCAGGATGAAGTAATTTTGCCCGGCTTTATTGACAATACTGAGCTACCGCAACTCTATAATGCTGCTGATATTCTTATTTTTCCTTCACTCCATGAAACCTTTGGTATGCCTATTCTTGAGGCTATGTCATGCGGCTGTCCTGTTATTACATCAAATGTCTCATCAATGCCCGAAATAGCCGGAGATGCAGCAGTATTAGTTAATCCTTACAATGTCAATGAGATAGAGAGGGCAATCTATCAAGTTTTGAATGATAAAGGATCAAGGGAAAATATGAAAAAAAAGGGTTTACAAAGAGCAAAACAATTCTCTTGGAGAAAATGTGCAGAAGAGCACCTGAAAGTTTATCAAGAAGTGCTTTAAAATTGAAACAATAGAGAAGGGACTTTTATCTATTGCTGTATGAAAGGAAATATGCCTAAGAAATTAATTAAAAATGCCTTTTTTTTGACATCTGCGGCGTATATCACTATGTTCGCTAATGCAATACTTACAATAGCTTTAGCAAGGTACTTAGGTGCAAAAGGGCTTGGAGTTTATACCACAGTTTTCACATTTGTATTTTTTGGGACCATCATCTCAAGTTTTGGACTCTCCCCAGTTATTATGAGAGAGATAGCTAAAAACAATCTTCTTGCTGAGACCTATTTTGTTAACGGACTCTTTATAACTCTAATCTTCTCTTTTATTTGCTGGATGTTTATAAACGGGGTAGTTTTTCTGATGGAATATCCTGCTTATGTCAAGATTTTGATATTTATAGGAGGTTTTTCTATCTTAACAGGCGCTGTTGCAGATACTTGTAATTCAATCTTCAGGGCATTTGAGAAAATGGGGATACCGAGTTTAGTCGCCTCCGGAACATCTATCATCAGCAGTATTACTGGAATTGTCCTACTCTGGAAAGGGTTTGGATTATTTCCTATAATCTCCATGATAGTAGCTGGGAGTGGATTGAATGCAATTATTATGCTCTTTCTTCTCAGAAAATATCTAAAAAATTTTAAAAATATTAATATTAAAGTCAGTTTTGAAATGTTAAAGCAGTCTTTTCCTGTAGCTCTTATGAGAACATTCAATACCTTAACCCATAGAGTAGATATATTGATGTTGTCAGGTATGAAAGGGATGACATCTGTGGGGCTTTACAGTGCACCTGTAAAATTTATAAATGTTATTTCAGTTCCCCTTCAGAGTCTGGGAGGAGCTTCTTTACCACGCTTATCAGCACAATCAGCTTCTTCATTAGACAAATTACAGGAAACTCATGATAAATTATTAAAATATTTTTTCTTGCTAAGTCTTCCTTTGACAGTAATAGTTTTTCTTCTTGCCGATAACTTAATTGATTTTATTTTTGGAAAAGAATATATCTCAGGAGGAAGCGCAATAGCTCTGAGAATTCTTATATTAGGGTTTCTTTTCAACATTACAAGTGGTCCTGCTCAATTTACAATTTTCACTTCTCAGGATAGGCTGAATAGATTTGTGCCTTTCATGTTAGCTATTACAATCCTTAACATAATTCTTAACATTCTCCTAATACCTAAATATGATTTTCTCGGGGCAAGCATCTCAACTCTTATTTGTTACATCGTTGGCTTATTCACAAGAGTAATGTTGGTTCGTAGGATGTTTGAAAAAAGCGACAATTTATTATCAATAAGCAAGAAACCCGTCCTAGCCACATTATTAATGGTCGGTCCTATTTATTTTCTTAGAGATTCCAGTTGGGTACTTGCTGGAGTGACTGGATTTATTGCCTACGTACTTATACTGTTTGTTTTGGGCGAGTTCAAAGATTGGGGTATTAATGTCTCAAAAAGGTTTTAACCCCCTCTACCCCACCACATTAAGGGGAGGGGTAAAAATGGAGATATAGGAATATTCTAAAGGCAACAAATGAAAATCACCTATATATTACCTCTTTATTGGCCTGCGATAGGTGGATGTGAACTTCATACCCATGAAGTAGTAAAAAGGCTGTCAGAGAAGCACGAGATAAAAGTAATCACACAGATAACGAGACAAGAAGATAAACCTAATAATCTCTGGTTTGGAACACTGTTTGACCTGATTCCGAAAAGAGAAAGATATTTTGATAACAAAGCAACAGTTATCCCAATACATATGACTCCTCTGGAAAGGCATTTTCTTTTTCCCTTTGTAAGGTATAGGCACAGGATGGAAACCCTCTCCATAAAGGTCATAAGTTACACCTTTAAAAGAAAAATTTTTCACCTTCTTAAAGATTCTGACATCATCCATTGTATTCATAACGGTGCTTCATTTTATGGATATACAGCATTAAGGTGTGCCAGAAAACTCAGAATTCCTTTTGTCTTCACACCTCTCTTACAGCCTTATCAGGCATGGAAAGACTCCACTATGTCAGAAATGAAAGGTCATGTAAAGTGGCAGGATTTTATAAATCTTGATACCCCTTCCTTTATATGTTGTCTAACACCTCGAGGATATCACGATAGATTTTGGTTTGAAGTTGTAAAAGCATCTGATGCCCTTATAACCATGACTGAGTTTGAAAGGAAATTCTTTATAAAAAAAAGAATAGAAAGCAGAAAAATTCATGAAGTAGGAATTGGACCAATAATTTCCTCAGAACACAACGGTGAAAAATTCAGAAAGAAATATAACTTGAATAACAAAAAGATGGTTCTTTTCCTTGGACGAAAACATGAATGCAAAGGATTTGAAGAAGTATTAAAGTCAGCACCCCTTGTCTGGAAAAGGTACCCTGAGACATACTTTTTCTTTATAGGACCAAAAGAGGGAAATTCAGTTGAGATATTTAAAAATTATAAAGACAGAAGAATAGTAGAAGTTGACAAGGTTGATCTGAATGAAAAGACGAGTGCACTCGAAGCCTGCGATATTTTATGTATGCCATCTTTTTATGAGGCCCTGGGAGGGGTTTTCTTAGAGGCATGGAGTTTTGAAAAGCCAGTTATTGCTGGCAATATTCCACCCCTCAAGGAATTGACAGGAGATGGTAAAGGAGGCTTCCTGGTAGAGCTGAATCCTATTGAGATAGCAGAAAAGATAATAAAGTTACTTGAGGATAAAGAGCTCTCAAAAAATATGGGAGCATGGGGGAAAAATAAGGTATTGTCAAAATATTCATGGGAAATAATAGTTAACAAGATAGAAAAAATATATGAGGAGTTTAAAAGATAAGGAAAATCATTGCTGTCCAAAATATTCTATATAAGAGTTATGAGACCCGATTTTCGAACCAAAATAAACTACCTCCTATTATGTTTAAACCTTCACCTGACTTTAATCAAATCACTATTAGCTAAGAGTGAAGTATTATTTGGATAGATGATAAGGAAAATAGATTTTAAGAAATATAATGAAAAGAAATAAGACAAGTGTAAAACTCGGAACCATTATCTGTTTTTCTCATTTAAATTGGGATACGAAGCTGTTTCAGCGACCCCAGCAGCTGATGTTAAGGTTCTCAAAAAATTTCAAAGTCCTTTATGTTAACGACCATTCATTCAATCAGTTTTTCAGGGGTTTTCTTCATAAAGAGAAATTGTTCTATAAGGTTAACGATAATCTAACCGTATATTCCCCTTTTGCTTTCCCAACTTTTCAAAAAAGCCTTTCTTTATCAATTTATCTCAATAAAATTCTCCTGCCTTTATTAGCTAAGAATAAAACAAAAAAAATAAACGGTGATAAACTTATTCTTTGGCTATATCATCCACGATACATTAATCTAATAGGAAAATTTAAAGAGGAACTGGTTATTTATGATTGTATGGATGACTTTACTTCTCTCATTTCTCCATATGAAGATAGAGAGAAAAATTTTAAAGATGAAAGAGAACTATTAAAAAGAGCTGACATAGTCTTTGCCGGCGGCTACAGTATAGCTGACCTCAAAAAAAAATTAAGAAAAGATATCCATGTTTTTCCATCTGCTGTGGATACAGAACATTTCAAGAAAGCCCTTTTAGATAGTACAGAGATACCTGATGACATCAAAGATATCAAGCATCCGATTCTTGGATATTGGGGTGCGATTGATGAAAGGATTAACCACAGATTACTGGAAAGTCTCGCCCTTAGACATCCTGATTGGTCTATTGTGTTATTAGGACCAATTGTGAAGCAAAAAATTAAAAATATCTCATATCTTGATAGAGTAAAAAATATATTCTGGTTAGGAGCAAAGGAATATTCACTCCTTCCTAACTATGCAAAGGCTTTTGATATCTGTCTTAATCCTTTTATTATGACACGGGAAGGAAAACATCTCAGTCCTACAAAAACACTGGAATACCTTGCGACAGGTAAGCCTGTAATTTCTACACCCATCATTGATGTAGTGAAATTTTATGAAGGTATAGTAAATATCGCTGATAACTTAGAAAAGTTTGAAATGGAGGTAAAAAGGTGTCTAAAAGAAGAAGCTGATGAGACAATGAAACTAAAGAGGATAAGCTTTACAGCCAATAAGACCTGGGAGGATACAATCAGAAAAATGGAGGAGTTGATTATAAATAAGATTAAAAATAAACCCTCATAGAAAAAGGTCATTTTTACAGAATATACAATGTGTATCTAAAAGAAACAATTTAAAAAATAAAGACCTTCACATCTGTCTAAATAATACTTCATGCTCTTAGAAAGACAGGTATGAGAACCGATTTTAGAAGCAAAATCAGGGGTAACCTCGATGAGCCCCAGGGTCGAAGCAGATGTCTCAGCCAAAAGTTTTGAAAAGATATTAAAGTCAGAGAAAGATTTAAAACGCAGGCTAAAGCCAGCGGCTACAAGGCTTTATAGTGAGCCTTGCGTAATTCGGGTTTAAACATAATAGGAGGTAGTTTATTTTGGTTCGAAAATCGGCTCTCATAACTCTTATATAGAATATTTTGGACAGCA
>JACAEY010000059.1 GCA_013388605.1 Nitrospirota bacterium
TCAAGAGCAATTGCTCTGAGTAGTTCTCTAACCGCCTCAGCGCCCATACCTGCCTTAAATCGAGAACCATATTCCATTGTCTTCTTCTTGAACGTATCCTCTGTAAGAAGCTCTTTTTCTTTAAGAGGGGTGTCGCCCGGGTCTATAACAACATAATTCTCGAAATAAAGTACCTTTTCAAGATGGCGCATTGTCATATCGAGCAACGTCCCGATTCTACTTGGTACACCTTTAAGAAACCAAATATGGGCTACAGGGCTTGCAAGCTCAATATGTCCTAATCTCTCTCGTCTGACCTTAGATTGAACAACTTCTACACCGCATTTATCACATACTACTCCTCTATGTTTCATACGTCTGTATTTTCCGCATATACATTCCCAGTCTTTTACAGGACCAAATATCTTTGCACAGAATAGACCATCCCTTTCTGGTTTGAAAGTTCGGTAGTTAATAGTCTCTGGCTTTTTTACCTCACCATATGACCACTCCCTTATTTTCTCTGGTGAGGCTATTCGAATCCTGATTGCCTCAAAGTCTAATGGATTTTTTGGTTTTTGAAAAATTGAATAGATATCCTCTGTCAAACTATTCCCCCTTCTCTCTCTTCTCCAGAAGCTCCACATCAAGTGCGAGACTCTGGAGTTCTTTTATTAATACATGAAATGACTCTGGTACTCCTGGTTCAAGGGTCGCATCTCCCTTGACAATAGCTTCATACATACGTGCCCTTCCAGTAACATCATCACTTTTTACAGTAAGGAACTCTTGCAATGTATATGCTGCGCCGTATGCTTCAAGCGCCCATACCTCCATTTCACCAAGCCTCTGGCCGCCAAACTGCGCTTTTCCACCAAGTGGCTGTTGGGTAACGAGAGAATAAGGTCCGATTGAGCGGGCGTGCATCTTGTCGTCCACAAGGTGATGGAGCTTCATCATGTACATATATCCAACAGTTACTGGTCTATTAAAAGGTTCACCCGTCCTTCCATCGTATAGAACAATTTGTCCTGACTTTGGTAATCCAGCTTTTGCAAGGAGATCTTTGATCTCTAATTCTTTTGCACCTTCAAACACAGGAGTTGCTATATAGATTCCAAGTGTTTTTGCTGCCCAGCCTAAGTGTGTTTCAAGAATTTGACCAACATTCATCCTTGAGGGTACACCAAGTGGATTTAGAATTATATCGACAGGTGTTCCGTCAGGAAGATAAGGCATGTCTTCTTCAGGGAGAACCATTGCAACAACTCCTTTATTTCCATGCCTTCCCGCCATCTTGTCTCCTATCTGAATCTTTCTCATCATTGCAATATATACCTTTACCCATTTATTCACGCCATGTGGTACTTCATCACCCATCTTAACTCTATCAATTCTTTCATCATATCTTGATTCAAGTTTACGGATATAGTTATTTGTCTCGTTATTAATAGAGTCCATTCTTTCGCGAACACTGCTATCTTCTATCTTGATACGCATAAGGTGTTCATCTTTCACCCTTGCAAGGTTTTCCTTTGTAAGCTTACTTCCCTTTATACATATTACTTCTTTTGTTTTTGAATCCTTAACATCTTCAGAAACCTTTTGTCCTAAAAGTAATTCTCTAAGATTTTTGAACTTTTCCTCTTTTATAATTCTCACCTCTTCTTCAAAGTCACGCTGTAATCTATGTACATCCTCTTCCTCAATACTCTTCGCTCTTTCATCCTTCTCTGCCCCTTTCCTTGAGAATATCCTAACATCAACAACCGTTCCCTCAATTCCCGGTGGAACATAAAGACAGCTCTCTTTTACTTCTTCTGCCTTTTCCCCAAATATAGCTCTCAAAAGTTTCTCCTCTGGAGTAAGTTGAGTTTCTCCCTTTGGTGTAACTTTACCAACAAGTATATCACCTGGTTTTACCTCTGCACCAATACGTATTACACCACTTTCATCAAGGTCTTTTAATGCCTCTTCACCTACATTGGGGACATCTCTTGTGATCTCTTCAGGTCCCAGCTTTGTCTCTCTTGCCTCTATCTCAAACTCTTCTATATGGACTGAAGTAAAAACATCTTCTTTAACTAATCTCTCACTGATAAGAATTGCGTCCTCAAAATTGTAACCTCCCCATGGCATAAAAGCCACAAGGACATTCTTACCAAGTGCGAGTTCTCCTAAATCGGTTGATGGTCCCTCAGCAATGATATCACCCTTTTCTATAACATCACCTTTATTTACTATCGGTCCCTGGTTAATACAAGTTGCCTGGTTTGATCTCTGAAATTTTATCAGATTATATATATCTACACCCCCTCCATTGCCTGAAACCCTTACCACAACTCTCGAAGCGTCAACACTCTCCACAACTCCACTACGTTTTGCAATTATAAGTGCTCCTGAATCTCTCGCTGCAACATATTCCATACCAGTACCTACTATTGGAGCCTCAGGTTGCAAAAGAGGAACAGCCTGTCTCTGCATATTAGAACCCATCAATGCCCTATTTGCATCATCATTTTCGAGGAATGGAATTAGAGATGCTGAAACACCAACAATCTGTTTTGGAGATACATCCATATATTCAACTTCGTGAGGTGATACCATTTTAAAATCGCCACCCACCCTCGCTGAAATTGCCTCGCCAACTAAGTTTCCTTCTTTATCCATTGGTGACGTTGCTTCTGCAATAACGTATTTTTCACCATCAATAGCAGAAAGATACTCAATATTCTTCGTAACTTTTCCATTTACTACTTTTCTGTATGGGACTTCAATAAATCCAAAATCATTCACCCTTGCATAAGTTGCCAGAGATGTTATGAGACCTATATTAGGTCCTTCTGGGGTCTCTATGGGGCAGATCCTCCCATAATGTGTTGGATGTACATCTCTGACTTCAAAGCCGGCCCTTTCACGTGTTAAACCGCCTGGTCCCAGGGCTGAAAGTCTCCTTTTATGAGTTATCTCTGATAACGGGTTTGTCTGGTCCATAAATTGACTGAGCTGGCTGGAGCCAAAAAATTCTTTTACCGCAGCCATCACAGGTTTAGCATTTATCAGATCATGTGGCATAGCAGTATCAAGGTCTGCAAGTGTCATCTTTTCCTTTACAGCCCTCTCCATTCTGACTAGCCCAATTCGTAGCTGATTTTCGAGAAGCTCTCCACAACCTTTGACCCTTCTATTCCCAAGATGGTCTATGTCATCGATCTCTCCTTTGCCTGTCCTCAAAACAAACAGATACCTGACGATTTCTATAATATCCTTATCTGTGAGTACTCTATTTTCAAGAGAAACATCTATTCCAAGACGTTTATTTAACTTTAGACGTCCAACAGGTGAAAGGTCATACCTCTTAGGATCAAAGAACAAGCCATTAAATAGCTCTTTTGCAGCACTCAGGGTTGGTGGCTCACCTGGTCTTAATTTTTTGTATATTTCAATAATCGCATCATCTTGCGAACTGACCCCATCTGTAAGAAGTGTATCTCTCAGAGAAGACAAAAAGTTGACATTATCTATAAAAAGAAGGCTTAGTGAATCTATCTTGAGTGAGATTATTCTATTAAGTGCTTCCTCAGTAATAACTTCATTACCTTCAAGTATCACCTCACCTGTTGATGGGTCAATAATGTCCTTCAATGTAACTCTACCAATAATCTCCTCTTTCTGAATGGGTATTTCTTTGAGTCTCGCTGTTTCCATCTTTCTTATAGTACCCTTTGTAATCTTGCTTCCTTCTTTGACAATTACCTCTTTTGTGGTGGGATCAATAATGTTCTGTGAAGACTTGACACCTATAAGCACCTCACTAACTTCCCTTGAAAATTTATCGCCATGAATCTTTATATTCTCTACGGGATAAAAAATCTTTAGTAGGTCTTCATTCGTGTAACCAAGTGCCTTTAGAACAATCGTTGCAGGGAGTTTTCTCCTCCTGTCAATTCTCACATAGAGGATGTCCTTTGTATCAAATTCAAAATCAAGCCACGACCCTCGTGAAGGGATTACCCTTGATGAATATAGTAACCGCCCGCTAATATGAGTTTTACCCTTATCGTGACTGAAGAAAACCCCGGGGGAACGATGAAGCTGATTTACAACAACACGTTCTGTACCATTTATAATAAAAGTCCCTGTGTCTGTCATTAAAGGCATTTCACCAATATATACATCTTCTTCTCTGGATTCTTTCAGTTTCTTGTTCCCCTTTTGATCAAACTCCCAGAGATTTAGCTTGACTTTTATTTTTAATGGTGCTGCATAGGTAAGCCCTTTCTGAAGACAGTCACGAACACTCAGCTTTGGTTCGCCTATTGAATAACCTAAAAATTCGATCGAGGCTGTTTCATTATAATCAATTATCGGGAACACACTGAGGAATGCTGATTGTAGCCCTATGTCTTCTCTCCTATCAATTGGTATATCTTTCTGTAAAAATTGCTCATAGGATCTTTTCTGGATCTCTATAAGGTTGGGAACGTCCAGTATTGGAGAGACTTTCCCAAAGTTCATCCGTTCTCTTAATACTCTCGCCATAATTCTCCTTTTTTCCTTCAAACTTTCCTATTTAATCTCAACTGTTGCACCCTGTTCCTCGAGTTTCGCCTTTATAGATTCAGCTTCTTCTTTTGTGACACCTGTTTTTAAAGGCTTCGGTGCACTATCAACAAGTTCTTTTGCTTCTTTAAGTCCGAGATTTGTAAGTTCTCTTACAACTTTGATTACCTGAATCTTCTTTTCCCCTGCTGCTGAGAGTATTACATCAAAAATTGTCTTTTCCTCAACCATTGGAGCTGCTGCAGTCTGAGTTGCACCAGGCATTGCTGCAACAGCAACTGGTGCTGTAGCAGTTACCCCATATCTCTCCTCAAATTCTTTTATAAACTTAGACATCTCAACAATCGTCATGTTGTCGAAAAATTCGAAAACCTGTTCTTTCGAAATAGTCATTCTCTTATCCTCCTTTATTTAATTTATAGTTAATGATTAACTCGTAATGTGGAAACAGTGTTAAACTTACTACGTATTAGGGGTTCAGTTCTCACGTTTTCTTTTTAATGCTTCCATAGCATAAACCATATTTGTTATCGTTGCATTGAATGCAATAGCGAGCTTTCTTAGTGGAGAAATGAGTAAACCAACAATCACAGATTGCAACACCCTCTTTGGAGGAAGTTCAGCAATTGCCTTTATATCGTCTTTTTTATAAAGTCTTCCCTCAATAATTCCACTACTTATCTTTAGCTTTTCGTTTTTCTTTGAATACTCAACTATCTTTTTTGCTGTCAGAACAGGATCATCATATCCGACCACAACTCCAACCGGACCTTTTAAAAAATCTCTGGCATCAGAAACAGGGGTATCGTAAGAAGCCAATACAGCAAGTGTATTTTTAACAACCCTATATTTTATATCTCCTTCCCTCAGAAGCCTCCTTAACTCTGATAGCTCACTAACAGTTAATCCCCTATAATCTGTAAAAATTAATGCCTTTGCACTATGAAATACATCTTTTAGTTCAGAAATAAGTTGTTCTTTTTCCTCCCTTTTCAGTTTTTATACCCCCTTTCCCAGGGATGAAATATCAATTGATATTCCAGGACCCATTGTCGAAGATATTGATATTTTCTTAAGATACTTCCCTTTGCTCGTTGCAGGTTTTACCTTGAGAACTGAATCAATTACTGCTAAGGCATTTTCGACAAGCTTCCTTGTGTCAAAGGAGACTTTACCTATCGGTACATGAACTATACCAGCCTTCTCAGCCTTAAATTCAACCTTCCCAGCTTTTATTTCCTTGACAGCCTTTGCAATATCAAAAGTAACAGTGCCAAGTTTGGGATTAGGCATGAGCCCTCTTGGTCCGAGTATCTTTCCAAGCCTTCCTACCAGCCCCATAATATCTGGTGTTGCAACAGCCTTATCAAAATCGAGCCATCCTTTCGTTATCTTCTCTAAAAGATCTTCAGCACCCACGAAATCTGCCCCTGCTTCAACTGCCTCTTTCTCTTTCTCACCTTTTGCAAATACAAGAACTCTAACCTGTTTGCCAATCCCGTGAGGGAGAACAACAGTCCCTTTAACCATCTGGTCTGATTTTCTTGGATCAATACCAAGATTTATAGCCAAATCTACAGACTCATCAAATTTAACATAAGAAGATTCTTTCACAATACGAATAGCCTCTTCAAGTGGATAAGCTTTATTCATTTCGATTTTCTCTAAAACCATTTCCATCTTTTTCCCCATATTTACCTCTTCAGTCTATTATTTCTATTCCCATACTTCTGGCCGTACCTCTTATTATTTTTACAGCTCCATCAACAGAATATGCATTAAGGTCTGGAAGTTTTTTTTCTGCTATTTCTCTTATCTGAGTTGATGTAACCCTTCCCACCTTTTCTTTGTTTGGGGTACTTGACCCTTTTATTATACCTGCTGCCTTTTTCAGTAACTCAGCAGCAGGAGGCGTCTTAGTTACAAATGTAAATGTCCTATCAGAATATACAGTTAATACAACAGGGATTATCGTGTCCCCTAATGCCTGCGTCTGCGCATTAAAAGCCTTACAGAATTCCATGATATTTATGCCATGGGGACCAAGGGCTGGTCCAACAGGCGGAGCTGGGTTAGCCTTCCCAGCGGGTATTTGGAGTCTCACCTGAGCAGTTATCTCTTTTTTCTTAGCCATTTAACCTCCTGAATTGGCATAAGGTTATCTCTATATCTTCTCTACCTGTGAAAAATTAAGCTCTACAGGTGTCTGCCTTCCAAATATACTGACCATAACACATAGCCTGCCATGATCAAGGTCAATATTCTCAACATAACCAACAAAATTGGTGAAAGGCCCATCTATAATCCTGATCTGTTCTCCTTTCTGAAACTGGGTTCTTACTAAAGGCACAGGCCCCTTTTCAATCTGTTGCATAATCACAGATACCTCCTCTTCTGAAAGGGAGATCGGCTTAGTTCCACCAACAAATCCCGTTACACGAGGAGTATTTCTTACGAGATGCCATGTTTCATTATCCAGTTCCATTTCAATAAGAATATAGCCAGGATAAAACTTCTTATCACTTTCTTTTTTCTTCTCTCCCCTAAGTTCAACAACCTTCTCTGTAGGAATCAATATCCTTAATATCTTATCCTGTAGGCCCTTTTTATCCCGTTTTTCTTCTAACGTTTGCTTTACTTTTTCTTCGTATCCAGAATAAGTATGAACAACGTACCAGTTTTTACTCATAGATTTTACCTCAGTGCTATTCCTACCAATTTTGTAAGTCCGAGATCCACAGCCCCTAAAAATAATGAAATAACTATAACAGTTATTATAACTACCCATGTTGAGCCTATTAGTTCATCCTTTGATGGAAATACTACCTTTTTTAACTCAATCTTTACCTCTTTAAAAAACTCTTTTATCTTATTTAACATAAATTTTCATTCTCATAAAATCTGATAACAATCCCTTTTTTAACAGCAGGCCAGGAGGGATTTGAACCCCCAACCCTCGGATTTGGAGTCCGATGCTCTATCCGTTAGAGCTACTGGCCTACGCTTTTGTCTCCTTATGTAATGTATGCCGCCTGCAGTGCCTGCAATATTTTTTTAATTGTAGCTTCTCTGGTTTATTTTTTTTATTTTTCGTGCTTGAATAATTTCTACTTTTACATTCAGTACACTGGAAAAGAATAATATCGCGCATACTCTGCTCCTCTCAACACCTTTTTTATTACACGTCTTTTTCATTCCAGCACTTCTGTAACAACCCCAGCACCTACCGTCCTCCCTCCTTCCCTTATCGCAAACCTCAGCTCCTTCTCCATCGCTATAGGTGCTATTAACTCTACAGTAAGA
>JACAEY010000030.1 GCA_013388605.1 Nitrospirota bacterium
AGCCTTAATAATTACCTAAAAGAGACCTTATATTTTATTCTAAAAAGGGGAAAGATTACTGCGAGTGATCTTTCTGAATGTCTAAAACTTCCCGCAAACACAAGCGGCACAAGGTTATTGAACCTCTTTAAGAAACGTCTCGTAAAAAGAGGGGATGAGATAAGAGATGGAGGAAGGGTGTGGGTTTACGAGAGGATATAGTCTTAGGAGACTAAAAACGGTAATAGCCAGCAATAAATGTTATTGGGAGATATAAATGGTTGAATATTTATTGATAATTTTAATCATTATGGTTGCAGGAGTTCTTATTTTGTTATTTACTTTTTTAAAGCAAAGTGTGAATACAAAATTACTACAAATTGAGATTCAATTAGCGTCTTTTGAAAAAATCCAAGAGAAGACAGAAAAAACTCTCAAAGAAGAGATGGCACAGAATAGAGAGGAAACTAATACCAACTCAAAGCAACTGAGAGAGGAAGTTAGTATCTCTTTGAAATCATTTAATGAATCGCTTCTCAATCAAATGACAGCAATTGCTACTTTACAGAAAAACCAGTTGGAAACCTTTTCGAAACAAATTACTAACTTGACTCAGACCAATGAGCAAAAATTAGAAAAAATGAGGGAGACAGTCGAGGAAAGATTAAGGCTAATACAGGAGGACAATACAAAAAAATTGGATCAAATGAGAGAAACTGTCGATCAAAAGCTTCATGCAACTCTTGAGCGTCGTTTAGGAGAATCCTTTAAGCTTGTAAGTGAAAGGCTTGAAATGGTCCATAAAGGATTGGGTGAAATGCAATCCTTAGCATCCAGTGTGGGGGATCTTAAAAAGGTATTATCGAATGTAAAAACAAGAGGTTTATATGGAGAAATTCAGCTGGGTGCCCTATTAGAGCAAATTCTTACAAAAGAACAGTATGAACAGAATGTTGTAACAAAAAAAGGTAGTAGCGAAAGGGTTGAATATGCCATAAAGTTACCAGGACGTGATAATGCAGGGACTACTGTGTGGCTCCCTATAGATGCAAAATTTCCTTATGAAGATTATCAAAGGCTTGTTGAGGCTTCTGAACAAGGCGATCAAAAACTTGCAGAGGAAGCGACAAAACAATTGGAAAACAAAATTAAAATTAGTGCAAAAGACATCAGAGAGAAATATCTTGATCCGCCTAATACTACTGATTTCGGAATTATGTTTTTGCCGATTGAAGGGTTGTATGCAGAAGTTTTGCGTAGGCCTGGTCTGTGTGAAGCCCTACAAAGAGATTTCAGGGTAATTGTAACTGGACCTATGACATTGTCTGCAATATTAAATAGTTTGCAAATGGGCTTCAGGACACTGGCTATCGAGAAACGTTCTAGTGAAGTATGGGCTCTTCTTGGAGTAGTAAAAACTGAGTTCGGGAAATTCGGTGGTCTCCTTGAAAAAACACAAAAGAAGTTGCAAGAAGCCAGTAATGTTATTGAAGATGCAGCGAAGAAATCCAGGACAATTGAGAGAAGGTTAAAAGACGTCCAAGAACTCCCTGCTTCAGAAGCCATTGCATTAATTGGAGAGATAGAGGAAACAGAAAAATCAGTATAAAAAGCTTAAATATTTACTATGTCCAATATCCGTGAAGAGGCAAAAAAGTTAAGGGAGATGTGGGGTGGGTTCAGAGCTTCGAGGGTTCTTATTACAGCAAATAACTACAGGGTATATGACCTTTTAAAAGATTATCAAACAGCCAGATCAGTATCTGAAAAGCTAAAAATTGATTTAAGAGCAACAGAGATATTACTTGACGCACTTACAAGTCTCGGACTATTGAAAAAATCAGGTGATAAATATAAAAACTTACCAATATCAAACCATTTATTAACAAAAGAGAGTCCTTATTATCAGGGCGATATGATAAGGCATGCAGATTATCTATGGAGGAATTGGTCAGAACTTGATGAAGTTATTAAGACAGGAAACCCTGTTCAAAGAGCAAGAGATTATGAGACATTCATTCGTGGGATGCATAATCTTGCTACTCTGAAGGCTAAAAGTGTTATTAAGTCAATAGATTTAAAAGGAATCAAGACAGCTCTTGACCTTGGAGGTGGACCTGGTACGTATTCTATGGAGATGGCAAAGATGGGAATAAAGGTAACGCTTTTTGATTATCCTGAGGCAATCAGGATTGCAAAGAAAATTATTGAGGAGAAGAATGTTAAAGGTATCAACTTCATAAGTGGAGATTTCATTATTGATGATATTGGTAGTGATTATGATCTCATCTTTGCAAGCCAAATATTGCATTCTTATTCGGAAAAGGATAATATTTTAGTACTTAAAAAATGTAAAGATGCTTTGAATAATAAAGGAAAGGTAGTTATACATGAATTCTATATTTCTGAGGACAGAACCCGACCTGTATGGGGTACTCTCTTTTCTGTTAATATGCTTGTTAATACAACGTCAGGGAGAACTTATACTTCTAAGGAAATCAGGAAATGGCTTATAGATATAGGTTTTAAGAATATAAAAGAAAGACTTTTAGATGACACTGTCTTAATTGAGGGTAAAATTTTTCAGACCCTTCCCACCCCCCTCAAGAGGGTTACTCTTTAAATAGTTAAGATTTAAATTTAATTAAATAAGGGTGACCCTCTTGCCCCCTTATTCAGAAGCATTCTACTTAAATATTTCTCCTGTTTCTTTGCACCACAGGAGGAGGTCAAGATGGGGAAGAGGAATATTTATCTCTCTTGAAAAATTTGACATCTTTTTTTCTATCTCCAGATATTGTGATTTGTTTAGAGACGTAGGGATTTTATTTATTATGTTGAAATCCTTTAAATTCTTAAGAATATGCCTGTCAAGGATGGCAATCTTATCTCCAAGACCGATGTTTCTCAGGAAATGGCTTGCTTCTTTGTAACCAATGCCGAGAATATTCTTGACCAGCCATTCTCTACATTTATATATATCATTAAATTCTTTTAAAACTGATTTTATGTGAAGCCTTCCATTTTTTGAAAAGAAGGTCCTTGCCTTTATCAAGTAATTTACCTTTTTATTTTTGAATCTTACATCCCTTATTTCTCTTATAATTTCTTCTGGAGTATTTTTAAATAGGAGTTTTTTAAATCTTAGTCTTTCTATAGCTTTCCAGCAGACCTTTGCCTTTGATTGAGGAGTAAAAATGCAAAAGGCAAGCTCTTTAAAGATATCTTCATCGCTTCCTTCAAGCCAGAGTCTTTTGAAATCTTTAAGTCTCTGGCATATTTCTATTTTTTTGAGACTATATAATTTCTTTAAAGAATGTAAAGCCTCAGAATCATTATTTTGATTCTTCTTAATCTTTGTTTTTGTATCTCTTAAGGACTTCTTCACCAACGCATTTCTTAGCATATTTACACCACTTTATACACGAATCTATATCCTCGTATATAGTAAAACCACAACCTTTACATATTGCTGAGAAGTCATTAGAGAAAACCTCTATTTCAGCTCCACACTCAGGACATCTCTTTATCTTAAGAGTTGGAGTTTTAATATTTGCTGCACCCGGACATTTGTCAAACACATCTCCCTCCTAAAGTTAAGGAACCTTATTTTTTATTATTTCATAAGGCAAAGAATATTTCTATATTAAGTTTATTTGAATGAAAATCTCAGAATTCATTAGCTTCTCTCAAAGAGAAATTGCAAAAATATTTAAAGATAATTTTTACCAAAAATATTGAAAAAATCATATTTTTGTGATATTCTTTACGTTGTGGTTACTCCTATCAATGAGAATCCTGCAAGAGAGAGAATATTACTGCTCCTGAAGAAAAAAGGTCCTCTTTCGATAGAGGAGTTGAGTGAGCATATGGGTATTACCCCGATGGGGATTAGGCAGCACCTTTTGTCTCTTGAAAGAAAAGGATTTGTAAATTATTTTTCAAGAAGACATGGTGTTGGTAGGCCTGCCTTTCTTTATAGGCTTACAGAAAAAGCTGACGACCTTTTTCAAAAGGCATATCATAATTTCACTTTAAACGCACTGAGAGATATTGAAAAGAATGAGGGTCGTGATAAAGTAGACGCTATCTTCAGATGGCGGAAAGAAAGAATCCTCAAAGACAAAAAAGATGCACTCTCTGATAAAAAAACTCTGCGTGAAAGGGTCTATGCCTTAGGAGATATTCTCGACTCAGATGGATATCTCATAGACCTTTATGAAGATGACAACAGTTTTTTTCTAAAACAATATAACTGCCCTATTTTAAAAATCGCATCAGAATTCAAAGAAGCCTGCAAATATGAGTTACAGATTTATAGAGACCTTCTAAGGAAAGATATAATCCGACCAGAATGCATCTCTGATCGCAACTCTTCTTGCACATATATTATTCCAAAGAATCCTTAGCAGACATTGTTTGAATATAATTCGTGACCCGGATCCTTTGTACGTGACCATGAAGTCTAAAGTTCAAATGGTTTTTATGTTAGCTTGACTTTAAAGATAATTGATTTTTATTATTTTCTAACGGGGCGTAGCGCAGCCTGGTAGCGCACACGGTTCGGGACCGTGGTGTCGAAGGTTCAAATCCTTTCGCCCCGATTCTATCTATCCCCCTATCCTTGACATCGGTCTTCTACAGAATTCCCTGTTTTTAATCATTAAGGCGAGTTTCTCTGGATCAATATTATGTCCCTCTGGTTTTATTTCAATAGAAAGCTTTAGAAGACGTTTTATCTCATCATCTGATGCTCCACCACGTAAGGCTGGTTTCAAATCTACCTCTGTCTCTGAAAATAGACATGGTCTTAGCTTTCCATCAGCAGTTAATCTGAGGCGATTGCATTCATCACAAAAATGGTTGCTAATCGGACTGATGAATCCAATTACACCAAGACCATTTTCTAATCTGAAATATCTTGCAGGTCCTGATTTTTTCATTTTCACAGGATAAAGAGTGTCAATGCTTTCAACAATAGATTTTATCTCTTCTGTAGAAATAAATTTTTCAGTACTCCACATTTCTTCTGAGCCAAAGGGCATATATTCAATAAACCTGACCTGATAAGGTGACTTTAATGTCAATTTTGCAAAATCCTTAATCTCATCACTATTGATGCCTCTAATGGGGACCATATTTATCTTTATAGGATTTAGTCCAACCCTTTCAATTGCCTCAATACCTTTAAGTACAAAGTCTAAGTCCCCACCCCTTGTTATCATTCTGTATCTTTCAGGGTTTAATGTATCAAGACTTACATTAACCCTATCGAGACCAGCATGTTTTAATTCTTCCGCATATCTTGAAAGAAGGATACCATTTGTTGTAAGACTTAAATCTTCTATCCCGTCTATATTTTTAATAGATTCAATTAAATATACAACATTTCTTCTTACCAGAGGCTCTCCGCCAGTTATGCGTATCTTCCTGACCCCAATCTTAGAAGAAATACTAATAACTCTTATTATCTCTTCATAGGTAAGAATCTCCTTGTGCTCGATTGGAATCAGACCACCAGAAGGCATACAGTAAATACATCGGAGATTACACCTATCAGTTATGGATACTCTGAGATAGTCAATACTACGTTGATAATTGTCTTTTAAAAGCTTCATTTTTTCTTTTTTTCTGTCCTTTTATCAATTTCCTCTATCTTTTTCTTTGCAAGTTCTGCTTCTTTTGAAGAAGGATGGTTCTCAATAACTTTTTCGAAGATTGTTTTAGCTGTCTTTCTATCTCCTATCTCATTGAAAGAGATACCTTGTTTTAAAAGGGCAGCAGAAGCTTTTTCACTCTTCGGAAATTTCTTTAAAATCACCTCATATGAGAGGATTGCCCCTTCATAGTCCTTTTCACCAAAATATGTCTCTGCAATCCAGAACTGGGCATTATCGGTAAGTTCATCCTGCGGATATTCCTTCATAAATGCCTCAAACTTCTCTCTTGCTTCTTTATATCTTTTATTCTTAAAGGCATCATATGCTGCTTCATATGCTGATACTTTATCTTTTGGCACCGACTCTTGTGGAGAAGACTTTGCCTGAACCGATTCCTTTTTGGGTTCTTCAAACCTTTTTTCGGCTTCTTTTGAGCGGGACTCAAGTATATTCAGCCTTTCCTTTATTTCTTTGACCTGTCCTGAAATATTTGTAAGCTCTGCCTTTAAAAGGTTCATTTCAGATGTTGAATCTTTCTGGAGTTTTTCCAGAGAGTATTTGCTTTCATCAAATTTTCCAGAGAGAAATTGAAGGTCTTTTGATAAATCTGAAACCCTTGAATGAATTTCTGCCTGGCTTTCCCTGAATGCCTTGAAATCCTGTTCTTTTATGACATCTTCTGTTTTTACTTTTAAATCATTCACATCTTTTTTTGCTTCATAAGTATCTCTCCTTATCTGGTTCACATCATTCCTAAGAGCTTCGAAGTCAGAAAGAGAAGCACAACCAAAAAGTAAGGAATTAACAATAAACAGTATACAGTTTGCAGAAATTTTAAACTTTGTACTTCCTATCTTTAACATTTTTAACACTACTTACCTTTCTCCTTCAGAGTGACAAAGTGTGACCTTCTATTCTTTTGCCAGCAGTCTTCTGTTTTTTCAATGCAAAGTGGTTTCTCTTCTCCGTAACTCATTATCTGTATCCTTCCTGAAGGTATACCGAGTGCTATTAAATAGTCTTTGGTTGCCTTTGCCCTTCTGTCTCCAAGAGCGAGATTGTATTCGTTTGTGCCCCTTTCATCGCAATGACCTTCTATAAGTAACAATACAGTCTTATTTTTTATAAGCCAGTCTGCAACAGACTCAAGGATGGGCTTTGCATCTACCCTAATATCATATTTGTCAAAGTCAAAATGGATATCCTCAAAGATACCTTTCTCCTCAGCATATTTTGGAACCTCCACCTCCCTTGATTCAATCTTTGCAACCTGCTCTTCAGTTATCTTTTCTTCAGGAACCTTTTTTTCTGGTCTTGCCTCAGGTGCTTTGGTCTCCTGAGGGATTGTCGGGGGTAGTTGCACTGTTCTTCTCTGTGCACAAGCAAAAAACATCATACCAAAAACCATTAGAAATATTATTGTAAAGACCTTTTTCATACATGCCTCCTTTCAGAAATTTTTTAGAATTGACTATTTTTATTTTAGCATCCCTAATTGCCAACCGCTTTTTATTTTCAATTTGGTGACCATCTTGGTGAAAATGCCCTTAGATTCTTAGGGGTTATCCTTCTTTGTGCCTCTCCATTTGCCCTCATAAAATATATACCTTTTATCCCGTCCCTGTCTGATGAAAATGTTATATATCTGCCATCAGGTGAAAAAGAGGGATCTTCATTATTCCCCTCAGAAGTAAGCTGTGTAAGTCCTGTGCCATCAGGATTAATTGTAAATATCTGATTTGCTCCCCTTCTTCCAGTAAATGTGATTTTGTCACCCCTTGAGGACCAGTTTGGAGAGGTGTTATAAGAACCCTCAAATGTTACCCTCCTAATATCTGAGCCATCTTTCCTAATTATATAAATCTGAGGTGTTCCACCTCTATCAGAAACAAAGGCAATATATTCATTATCAGGAGAAACAGCAGGTGATACGTCAATGGAATTTGATGAAGTAAGCCTTTTTATTTTGCCGTCATATAAGCTCATAATATATAGTTCGAGATTCCCATCTTTTGAAGAGGAAAAGATTAATTCTTTATCACCTGATAAGAAATCACCGGGCAAATTAGTTCCCTTAGAGGTAAAAACCTTCTTTTCTGACCTCTTTAAAAAGTCTAACAAATATATGCTCCATTGTCTATTCTTTTCAGAAGAAAATACAAATTTTGTTCCACTCCTTGACCAGCGAGGAGAAATTATAATGTCCTCTTTTAACCCGATTTTTGTTATTCTGTGACCATCCCAATCCATTATATAAATATCTTTTTTCCCTTTTTCTTCGCCAACAAAGGCAATCCTTGATCTAAATATTCCTTCTTCACCAGTAAGAGCCTTATATATATCGTTTGCTGCTGTGTGAGATAAAGTTCTTATAAGTTCTTTTCCCGATCTGTATTCTTTTTTTAGTATCTCCTTTGCTTCGAATACATCATAAAGAGATAATGTAAGGGTTAGTTCAGCAGTTTCTTTAATAAGTCCTTTAACGACTACTTCTACTCCGAGAGGGGTCCAGTTCTTTGGGCTAAATGGCTGTAATAGACTTTCTATATAGGTATCTTTGTCGATATTTAAAAAGAGACCTGTAAATTCAAGGTCATCCCTGATGATTTTTGATATTTCCATTCCTGAAGTGCCATTGAAATCATATATTGCTATCGGAAGTTTTTTCAAAGATGGTGAAGAGATATCAATATATATCTTAGCAGAACAGATGGATGTTAGAAAAAAATAAAAAGTAAAAAATATGAAAACAAAAAATACCATTGTTTTAAATTTTAAATCATAAATTATAATTTTTTTAATCATGGATAGAACTTGACTCCTACCTCCATCTCATAAGGTGGCGGCGGAAGAGGATTTGCTTTAGTTAGTGCTTTGATAGCTGATTTATCAAATAAGGGATTACCAGAACTCTTTTCTATCTTCTGTATTGAAATTGTGCCATCTCTCATAATTATTATTGATATAATTGTTTCAAGGTCTTTCTGACCAGTGTCAGGATAAATCCAATGTTGCCATATATGATTTCTAATCTTTGTGTAATATTCATCGAAAATATCACCTTTCCCGGAATTAGAGGAGGTGGTGGCAGATATGTTTTTATCATCAGAGTACTTCTTAAGCGAGATTGCTGAGCGTAGTCTTACTATCTGCTCTATCCTTTTCTTTGCTTCAATAGCAGATATCTTTTCCTTGATAAGCTCTTCTTTTTTAAGCTTTATCCTTGTATCTTCCTTCGGCATGTCTTCTGTAACAGATGAATTTCTCATAGTTTCTGAACTAAGATGACTCTCACCTTTTTCAAATGGTCTTGATACTTCCGGAGTAACAAGGTTTACTGTGTATATAGATGACATAATAAATTGACTGGACTGCCTTAGAAGCAGAAAAGATATAAACAATACTGATATATGAAGGGTTAGAGATAGTACGGTTGTCTTCTGGAGGCTCGGCTCCCTCATTTTATATCTATCTTTGGCTCTGTTACTATTCCGAGTTTCTCTATACCTGAATCTTTTATTTCACCTATGACTTCAACCACATACCCGTAAGGGACTCCTCTATCAGCCTTTAGAAAGACATTTGGATTTAGCTTGCTAATTGCCTCAAGTTTATTCCTCATCTCTTTAATTGAGACAGGATATTCATTCATGTAAATTCTGCCTTCTTTTTTTATTACTAAGGTTATCCTTTCTTCAGAGGGGAGGTCTTTTCCCTTTGCCTTCGGGAGATTTACATCAATGCCCTGTTGAAGAAGAGGAGCAGTTACCATGAATATCACAAGTAGTACAAGCATTACATCCACAAAAGGTGTAACATTTATCTCTGAAAGAACTTCTCTATGTCTATTTGATTTCATCTGTTCTCTTTTGTAAAGAAGTCTAACAATTCTTCTGAAAAATCCTCTATCTCCACGATCATCCTGCGGGCCATACTTAGATAATAGTTATATGCGATTACTGCAGGGATAGCAGCAGCAAGTCCCGCAGCAGTTGCAATCAATGACTCTGCAATGCCAGGAGCCACTACAGCAAGAGATGCTGCGCCAGTAGCTCCTATATTTCTGAAAGAGTTCATTATTCCCCATACTGTTCCAAAAAGTCCTATAAAAGGAGTTGTTGAACCTGTTGTTGCAAGGAAACTAAGGTATTTCTCGAGTTTTGCTGTCTCAAGGGCTTCGTATCTCCTTAGAAGTCTTTTTGTCTCACCTCTGTCTATATTACCTTCATCTGCATATACAGATCTAAATATATTTGCTATAGGACTGATAGTAAAGGTTCTTGTTGCCTGATATAGTCCTTTGGAGTCTCTAACTGATCTATATGCCCTCATGAACTGTTCATTCTCTTTATTCGCCTTAGAAAAATACTTATGTTTGTAAAAAATTATTGCCCATGAGACAACCGAAAAAAATAGGAGTATTATCAACACTCCTTTAACAATATATCCTGCCTGGAGAATCAACTGAAGGGCTGAGTTTTTCATATTCACCTCAATAATCTATATTTTTAGAAACTTTAAAAGAACTAAATGCAAAAAGTCAAATTACCTTCTGTTATAATATTTCCATGTTTTTAATAAACTATTTTATTGAACATTATTTCTTAAGGAGGGGTGGCCGAGTGGTTGAAGGCGACGGTCTTGAAAATCGTTGTAGGGAAACCTACCGTGAGTTCGAATCTCACCCCCTCCGCCATAAGATGTCACGTAGAATTTAGCACTCCTTTCAACGAAATACATCATCATAATATTCATTGTCATAATTATTATAGGTTTATTTGCTAACCATGAACTCAGCCATGATAGAAAAAGAATTAAACGTATGATAAGAGAATATTATTTTAAGTCTCACCCACCTGAAGATAAAGATAAACAGTAAAACATCCTATTTTTAAGATACCTCATATGTAATCATCTACATAATCTATTACAAAATTTACCCACCTCTGTATAAAAAATCCGATATTTTCAATACATTTAAATGGCATGTCTCTTGCCAATTAGACCAGATTAGATAGAATCTCTGCTCAGAGCAAACCAGGGGAAACCCCGGGACGCAGAGCAACGGGACTAAAGGATGTAATTCCTATGTCCGCCGAGCCGCCAGAGACAAAACTCTGGCGGCTTTTTATTGGAGGTGAGGAAGGATATTTATCTTACAAAAAGCTATTAGCTCAAAGTCCATAACAGACTTAGGCAGATTTTGCTCTGTGATCTTTGTTCTTTCTGCCTTATTCGGACTTTGCGGATGTGCTACAGATCCTTTTATAAAAAAGCTTCAAAATGATATAGACCAAGCTCCTTATTCTACAGAAGATTATGTCTTAGAAGAATTCGACTGTTCTAATATGACTAACTTACTTGATGACTGGTTAGAACAAAAGGGTTATGACACTAAAATTCTGGTTTATTATCCAATTCATCCTATAAACGATAACCAAATCCCAATAAACAAAATTAGAACATTGAACGTAGATCATAGAACATCGAACATTCAACCCCATGCGATCCTTTTAGTCAACAATAATCTAATCGTAGAATCTGTCACAAAAAAGGTCCTAAAAAATAAACATCCCCAAGATTACATAGGTGCCTTAATCTTTCAGGACGCTGAGAGCCTGCTGTATTATTTATCTGGTGAGACCGCCTATGGTGGATGGATAAAAGAGTGGGGATATGAAAGATTTTTAAGCAATAAATTTGCCTTAGGCGAACTTTCCGAAAAATAAAAAATACCATTTATCCTCACATATAGCCACAAAGTAGTTGACCTCTTGTGGCTATTTTTGTTAGAAAAGATAGCAAAATTTTCACCCATGAAAAACCTTCATAACAAGACAGGCATTACTCTCATAGAGATCATTATTGTTTTTGCTATTATCGGGATTTTAGCAGCCTTTGGAATACCTGAGATCAGCAGGTTTTCAGCAAATTATAGAGTAAGATCTTCAGCAACAGAGCTGTTACAGAATATGAGGATCGCAAGGGCAATGGCAATAAAGGAGAACAGGAAATATCTTATAGTTTTTGATTTGGAGAATCAGAGATATCTTATCGGATTTGATGGAGATGACGTTAATGGTGACGGTATACCGGAAGGCGATGGTAATCTAACGACCCTGGACAGTGATACCTTTGGAATTTGTAAGGATCTTGACAATGATAGACTGCCCGAGGGAGATGTTCATATAAATGGTATTCCTGAATGTGTAAGAGTTGTAAATTTAGTGAAATATGGGAAAAACATAATATTTGGCTATAAAACAGGAATCGCCCCTGAACAAGGACCTAAAAAGACAGCTATCCCTTTAAACGGTGTAAATTTTAAAGGCTCTCCACCATCAGCAGAATTCGAACCAGATGGTTCGATGGATAAACTCGGTTCTGTTTATTTCCAACATACTGGGAAAGGTATCAGTTATTGTGTAAGGATAAGTAATTCCTCAGGAAATATAAATATGTGGAAATGGGATGGGGATAAAGACCATCCAGAATCAATCACATGGAAAGAAATTAGATGAAATATTTCAAATACGATTTTTTAATCCTCGAAAATAAAACTGGCATTACTCTGATTGAGGTTCTTATTGCAATAGTCATACTTACTATCGGAATCTTAGGAATAGCTATACTGCAATACATGGCTATAGGAGGAAATGCATTTGGAAGGGAAATGCAGATTGCAACTAATCTGGCGCAGGGTTTCTTAGAAATTACACGCTCAACTACATTCAGAGATGCATCAAAAAATATTAACCCTATATTTCAGGAGGGTAAGCACCCAACTCAATTAGATATAGCTTTCAATCCAGTCTTACAAAACCCTGCTGGGTCAGGGGAACCCAATTATGAATCACGCACAAGGTCAGGTGGAACTATCTTCACCAGAATATGGTGGGTTGTCAACAACTGCAGAGACCTAACCATAGATGATCCTGACCCTGATACACCTGTATGTAATCCACCGCCTACAGCAAACTGCGTAAGTGGTGCATCTATGGATAACATAAGTGCTATCTCTGTTAGAGTTTGCTGGGTTGATAAAAATGGTGGAAATCATTCAGTAACCTTAAATGGGATTAAATGGGATGAAACAGCAACACCATAAAAACCATAAAAGATTAAGCGGAAAGCACAAACTGATTTTTAAAAAACGCCTCATGCATTACACATCACATATTACACATCATGGCTTTACCCTTGTCGAACTTATGATTGCTGTCGTTATAGGCATGATCATAATTGGTGCCACTTATGTGACATATATATCACAGCAGAATTCTTTTACTACTCAGGACCAGGTTGCTGAAATAAATTCTTCATCAAAGATCGCTCTTGACATGATATCAAATGATATTAGGGAAACAGGGTTTGGTTTGCCAGATGACCTCAGAACAATTCAAAGAAATGATGATTGTCAAGGAATCAATGGATATTTACAGAATATCACTCTCATGAATAGAGATAATGATACAGATGAAATAACCATACTTGGAGGGTTCAGGTTAATAGGCAACACTATAGATGATGTTAACAGAGGAAGCACAACTTTAAAACTGACAAACACTGAAAAATTGAATACCTCTGACAGGTCATATATAAGTTTTGCAGGGTTGGGTTTTGCAATTGTCATGGATATTGAAGAAAATAAGATAACGCTCCATAACAGTACCCCAACCAATAGGTCTTATCCTGCAGGGACACCCGTATATTTAGTTGAAAATATCACTTATCAGGTAGTTAACAGAAAATTGCAAAAAGTTAGGCGTCTCAATATTGGTAATTGTGGAACAAACCCTGATATTGATGTTATTGCTGAAAATATAGATGACTTTCAGATAGCAGAGATAGATTCAAATGATAATGGTATCACTGATAGAATCAGAATAAATCTCCTTGCAAGGGTGCCATTACCAGACCCTAATTTCAAGGGACAGGGAAATCCTCCTCCACAGATAGAAGACCGGAAACACACGCAAACTAATGATAGTTTCAGGCGAAGATGGTGGCAAATAGAGGTCAATTTGAGGAATCAGATATAAACAAAAAATTTGAAATGAAAGACACAAAATCAAAAATTCAATATGAAAAAGGATTCATCCTTGTTATAGCATTACTTATCCTTCTCATATTAACCATCATCGGCTTATTAGCAATCTCAACATCTACCATAGAGGTAATGATTGCAGGAAACACAAGACTTCGTGAAATGAATTTTGCAGCTGCTGAAAGTGGTCTTGAAATAACTGACCCTGCAATAAGGTTCATTGCATTTCACAGTAGTTTTGGAGATTATGATTCGATAGTAAATGATAAAAGCCTTGATAAAGAACTGAGAAGTGGAAACCCTTTTGAACCGGGTGACACATGTAATAAAAATCCAGATCTTAGTCTGAATCTTGGTTCTATGTCAGTCACTATAGACATAGATCATATGTTTGCTTCTCCATGCGAGGGTGTAGCAACAGGGTTTGCATCAGGGTATGAAGGAACGGGAATGGGTGGTAGTGGAAATATATGTGCATATTACAGGGTAAGTTCAATGAGTAGAAGTGTTGTTGGCTCTGAAAGTGCTGTAAGAGGATTCTACAGATATGTTTCCTATTGATAAAAGGTCACCTGAAATATCTGTTAAAGATAATTCAATGTATCAAAAAATACTCTTCTCTTTGACATCCACATTATTATTCTTATTTATTGTACTAATAATCATTGCCACTATCCCTGAAGGTATTCTATCTCAAGTCAAATATAATTCAGAAGACTGGATTCAGGGGCATGTAACATCTCTCAGTAAAAATTCAATCTCTATAGATAATATAAGGTATCAACTTGACATTCTTCTGACTATTAAAGATTTTGATGGCAATATTCTCGAACCGGTTGCATTAAGAAATGCTGAAATCGTGAAGGCTCTTAAAAGAAATGGAAGGATTATAAAAATAATAATTGTACAATTCAGGAAATAATGTCACTCTTAAAAAGAAAGACATTTGCAGCGGTAATCTTACCTCTGATTATCATAATAACTATTTTTTCTATTTATATTTCTTTGCTTGCAGGTTCCAACCCTTCAATAACCGACTATACATCCTACCCTCCTTTTGTCTCTGAGGCTGTACCACCTAATGTATTAATAATTCTTGATAACTCAGCAGACATGTATGAATTTGCATATAAGGCCTCTGATACCGGGAGTTTGGTTACCAGCCCTGATATTAGCTATAGCCCTTCAAATGACTATTATGGATATTTTGATACAAATTCTATGTATAAATATCAGGAAGATGGAGGATATTTTGAAGTAGATACCTCGAAGAGGATTAATAGAACAAGCTTCTGGTCAGGCAACTTTTTGAATTGGCTTGCGATGAGAAAGATTGATATAGTCCGTAAGACACTTATAGGTGGTAAGGTGATTAACAGGTCATCTATTAATCCCAGGTTTTTAATAGCATCAGAAAATACAGACAGAGATTTCTGGAAAAGATATGAAGACCAGCTATATAAGGTATATTCAGACTCAGGGGTCGCTTTAATACGTATATGCAGTGATTCATCCTGTACTACAGGTACAACATATAACATAAAGATTCATGCAGGTTATCAGGACCCAGTAGGAATTATTCAAAGGACATCTGAAAAGATAAGATATGGTCTCATGTTTTTCAATACAGGGAATAAGTATGAAGATGGAATAAACAGAGACGGAGGTTATATTTCCGCTGACATTGGCAGTATGGTAAAAGATCTTGTGATCAGGATTGAAAATATAGAACCCTCTTCATGGACACCCCTTGGAGAGGCGCTTTATGAATCCATAAGATATTTCCAGGCAGTTACATCTGCTTTCAACAATGGAACAGGCTATAGTGAAAAAGACCCAATTCAGCACTGGTGTCAGAAGAACTTCGTCCTGATCATCACAGATGGTGAATCAACAAAAGACAGGAACTTACCAGGTACATACTGGTCAGGGGAAATATCCTCAGTAAATGATCCCCACGGATTTAATATCAGGATCTATATGGATAGGATAGCTTCAAATGAAGGCTATTCATCCCAATGGGGAAATGATTTCAATACTGACAGTGGGACATATTATCTCGAAGGGGTCGCTTACTATGCCCATACTTCGGATCTAAGAAACTCAGATACTGGCAAATCAGATATAGAAGAAGTGCAAAACCTTTCTATATATACAGTTCAAGCCTTTGGTAACTCCCCTTCAGGAAAAGACATTTTGAAAAAGACTGCTAAGTACGGATCATTTATAGACAAAAATGAGAATAATAAGCCAGACCTTAAATCTGAGTGGGATGCAGATGGTAATGACATTCCTGATGGATATTTTGAAGCAAGCAATGGAGAAGAGTTAGAAGTCTCCCTTTTAAATGCCCTTGCCTCAGTCTTAAATCAGATAGCTTCAGGCAGTGGTACATCTATGGTCTCTATGATCGGTGAAGGTGAAGGTGCAGTATATCAGGCATATTTCTATCCAAAGAGATTCGAAGGCTCGGAGGAAAGAACATGGCTTGGTTGTCTTCGTGCCTTTTTCCTTGATCCTTACGGAAATATTCGTGAGGATACTAATGAAAATGGTATACTCGATTTTGAAAAAGATAAAATCTCAAAAGACCTGATTATTGAGACTAATTATGACCCTGCCACCGGGATATCAATCAATCGCTTTGTTGACGAAGATGGAAATGGAGAGGCTGACAGACTTGTTGATAAGGTTTCATTTGAAGAAATCCATGCATTATGGGATGGTGCAGAAAGGTTGTGGGAGACTTATCCAGATGAGAGAAAGATTTATACAACGATCAACGGTTATGAACTTGAAAGGTTCTATAAAGGCTTAAGAAGTTCTTTAAGACCCTACCTGCGTGCTTCTGATGAGAATGAATCAGAGGCAATAATCGAGTTTATCAGGGGAGTAGATGATCCTGTAGTCGGAACGACAAAATATAAATACAGACAAAGGAGTATAACAATTAGAGGGCAGAAGAGGGTGTGGAAACTTGGTGACATTATATACTCAACCCCGACCGTTGTTTCAAGACCCATGGAAAATTATGACCTCCTTTACAAGGACCAGACATATTTTAAATTCAGGCAGAGATATCTTGGAAGAAGACATGTTATTTATACCGGCGCTAACGATGGAATGCTTCATGCTTTTAATGGAGGGTTCTATGATATAAAAACACGTAGGTTTTCAGGTGGTGGACATAAACTTGGAGATGAGCTCTGGGCATTTATACCAAGAGAACTCTTACCACATCTTAAATGGCTTATAGAACCTAATTATACACATGTTTATTATGTTGACTTAAAACCGAAGATTGCAGATGTAAAGATATTTGAGGATGATACTACCCATCCAGGTGGATGGGGTACAATCCTGATCTCAGGGATGAGATATGGTGGCAAGACCATCTCAACTGAAAAAGGCAATCTAAGGTCAACATATTTTGCCTTAGATATTACTGATCCAGAACATGAGCCAAAATTACTCTGGACTTTTGACACAACCGATTCAGGAGTAACCGATCTTGGATTGAGTATGTCATATCCAGCTGTTGCAAAGGTCGAAGATGAATGGTATGTAATCTTCGGTTCTGGACCTTCTAACTTTGACATACTTTCTAACACAATAAATCTCCAGAGGGGCAAGATATTCATCCTGAAGCTATCAGGAGAAAATGGTGTTATAAGTACATGGATAGAGAATAAAAACTACTGGAAGGTTGATAGGACAATAGATGGTAAACAATTTCAGAATGCATTCATGTCCAATCCGACCACGATAGATGTAAATAATGATTATAGTGTTGATACGGTTTATATAGCTGTAAATTACACAAATGGAAATAAAGAGGCTTCTATGTTGAGATTGACTACTCAGGGATCAAAGGATGTAAGAACATGGAGACTATCAGAGTTATATGCTGTAAGTGGATTAGATATTAGCAAAAGGATAAATATCTCACCTTCAACTGTATTTGATAATAAGGGACAACTCTGGATTTTCTTTGGAACAGGACAATTCCTCGGAGCTAATGACAGGAATCAATCTGATTCAGGTGCATTTTATGGTATTAAAGAAGGCTGCTGGGATGGAAATATACCAGGATGTCCCAAGAGCTACAAGAATCTTTTTGATGCAACGAATGTAACTGTTTATTCTGGTGACAAGATTGAGGGCGCGAGTGAGGATATTGTTGACTGGTCTCAGTTGTTAAGCAATATCTCTTCAAAAGATGGATGGGCTATTTATTTCGAAAACATGAATAAAACTTATGATTCAATCTCTGAACCGCCTACTTTTATTCAACATAAAGGGGAAAGGGTTATAACAAAACCTTCTATAATATCAGAAATTGTGACCTTTGCTACTTATATTCCAGAAAGCGATTCATGTAAAATTGAAGGAAAGAGTAATATGTACATGCTATATTTTGGCACTGGCACAGCTTTCAAATCTTATATATTTAAAGCTGAAAAGATAAAGAAGACTGATAAGGTATCTATAACAAGGTATCTCGGAAGGGGGTTACCTGCATCTCTTAGATTGGCTGTGACTAAAGAAGGGGAAATAAGGGGTTTTGTCCAGATATCAACTGGGAATATCCATTTAATCCAGGATATTGATTTATTTGCTCCAAGGTCTGGCTACACTGGCTGGAAAGGTGGAGAAATCAGGTAACTTTATAATGTATAGATTTTGTTTTATATCCTCTTTATATATCCTCCTTTTATCTTTCCTGTTTTCATGTTCTCCTGAAAAACAAAAAGAGGCACAACCCCCTCTATCTCCTCCTTCTACATCTTCCTATAAATTAGAGATTCAGCCCCTTGAGGCAACAAGAGATTCAACCTTTTATATCTCATCAAAAGGACTTGACCTATCAAGAGCAACGATTCAGTGGCTTGTTAACGGATTACCTGTAGAGAATGCATCAGGCTTACAGTTCAGGTCAACGGATGTTAAAAAAGGTGATAAGGTTCAGGCAAGAATACTAATAAATAATGATGAGGAGATAGTATCAGATAAGATAATCATAAAGAATACCCCTCCAGCTATTACAAAGGCAAAGATATTACCTGCGTTTTCCAAGGCAGGTGATACACTGAAGATTGATGCAGCAGTAATTGACAGAGACGATGATGAAGTCTCATTGAGTTATGAATGGTATAAAAACGGTGAACCTTCTGGTAAGGGAAAGTCCTTTGAGGGTCCATTTAAAAGAGGTGATAAAATTTCCGTCAGGTTAACACCATTTGATGGAGAAGAATATGGAAGACCCGTAACTATTTCAACTGAAATTTTCAATTCACCGCCTCATGTCTTAACAGGTGGAACAGAGAAATTCCAAAACAACATTTACTCTTACCAGCTTAAAGCTATTGACCCTGATGGTGATACACTTACATATTCACTAAAGCAAGCACCAGAGGGGATGACCGTAGATAAAACAGGACTTATTACATGGAAGGTTACTGATGAAGAGGCTAAAAGACACCCCGTCACAGTTCTTATCACAGATGAACATGGTGGAGAAATTAAGTATAATTTTGATGTTGTCATCAGTATCCATTAAGGCACATAAAAAATCAAGTGTCTAATATACACTTTTATCTTGTCATTTCCGTGAAGACGCCTCAAGCGGATGGAATCCGGAGATACAACAATGCTAAAAATACTAAATTCCTACTGAGGTTTATCCCGTACTTATTACGGGCAGGAATAACAACTCAGAAAGCATCATCTTAGTGTTCTCTTTTGTATTTGTCTTATACTGTCCAAGATAAACTTATTTTAGAAAAGTCTTATTATGATATAATATTGGATGTTTATTGCTGTAATGAGGCTTTCTTTCTTTAAGAGGACGCTTTTCTGGGATGTAGAGATCGAAACCCTTTCTATTGAGAAAGATTGGTTCTTCATAATTGAAAGGGTTCTTGAGTTTGGAGATATTAAGGACCTAAAGTGTTTGGTTCTAACATTTTCTAAGGATCAGATTCAGTCAGTTATAAAAAATAGCAGAATTCTTTCTCCCCGAACCATTTCATTTTGCAATGCGATTGGCTATGCATCTTGAGGCAATTGATGAGGGCATGGTTGATCTCAGTAAGAAACTTGTCTTCACCAAAAAATTTTCTTTCTACCTTTCTGGTGGGACAGGACTCGCATTACAGATAGGACATAGAAGATCTTTTGATTTGGACTTTTTTACTATGATTGAGTTCATACCTGATGATTTAGCTGCTATACTTACAGCTCATCACCTTTCCATAGAGAGCAAAGTAATAAGACCAGGAACTCTTTATTGCATCCTTGAAGGGGTAAAGACATCTTTTATCTTTTATCCAGAGAATTTACTGTTTCAACTGAAGCCCTTTAATACAATAGAGATTGCTGACTGGAGGGATATAGTTATAGAAAAGGTTAGAACAATTGCAGACAGGGGACAGAAAAAGGACTTCTATGATTTTTATTTCGGTATCCAGCGGATTGGTATAAAACAATTTGCGGAACTTGTCTTTAGAAAGTTTGGTAATAGAGTTAATTACTTTCACCTGCTTAAAGGACTTACATATTTTGAGGATGCCGATAGAAACCCCGATCCTGTCTTGATAGGAGAGGTTATTCCTTGGAAAATAGTTAAAGATTTTTTTCTAAGCAATATTAAAGACTTTGAGAATGCTTTTAGCAATGTCTGTTAATCACTTTTTATCTTTTATAATCTAAAGGACATATTCTCACAAATATAGTGTTTTTCCCTAAAAGGTCTCTCAAATTATTTGTCAAAACTTTTTTAAGTTTTAAGATGGCTATTGACTGATTTAGTATGTAATTAATTACATAATTTTATAACCCAAATTACCCATCCATTATAAAATTTTCCTGTATTTTCAAATACTTTTCAAATGGCATTTTAGTTGCTCTATACAAAAATATAAAATGGCAAAGTTATTCACCAAAATTCAAAGGAGGCTTGTAAGATGAAAGATTTTAAGAAGAGATGCATTGCATTCATTTTAGCAACACTCTATTTTCTTACCCCTACATTATTGTGCTATGCAGA
>JACAEY010000103.1 GCA_013388605.1 Nitrospirota bacterium
ATAACATCAGCATACTCAGCATCTCTGTCTGCTTGAATCTCAATCCAGCTCTCTTCCCTCTTCTGTGCTTTGAGATAGTATCTTGTTCTTTCATCACTTGGGAATATTGATGTCGTTGCTCCTAATTCAGCTCCCATGTTTGTAATTGTTGCCCTCTCTGTAACACTCAAATCTTTTATGCCTCTACCACCATATTCTATTATCTTTCCTATTCCTCCTTTGACACTCAGCCTTCTCAGGATTTCAAGAACCACATCCATTGCCGTAACCCATGGTCTGTTTATACGCCCAATTAGCCTAATTAGTATTACCTCCGGCATATTAATTTCAAAAGGAGAGCCTGCCATAACAGTCGCTGCATCAAGTCCCCCAACCCCTATAGCTATCATACCCATTCCACCACCTGTTGGAGTGTGACTGTCGGTGCCGAGAACAACTTTTCCTGGAGCAGCAAATCTTTCAAGGTGTATCTGGTGGCTTATACCATTGCCTGGTTTGGAAAAATATGCACCATACCTTGCTGCAGCAGTCTGAAGGAAAAGGTGGTCATCAGGGTTCATGTAGTTTGATTGGATCATATTATGGTCAACATATGAGACAACAACTGGTACTTGTACTTTACTGACACCTATTGCCTCAAACTGAAGCCAGGCCATAGTTCCTGTTGCATCCTGAGTATAAACCTGATCAACTTTCAACCCAACCGGTTCACCAGGCTTTATCTCACCATATACCCTGTGGGCTTCAAATATTTTCTCTACAATATTCTTTCCCATATTATTAAAAATTAACATATCTAACCCGCATTATTCATGAAACCTTTCTATCTGTATTAAAAATCTATGCGGTAAGTTTACTCAGGATATCAAAGAATCCAGGAAATGATATATTTACAGATGAAACATTGTTTATGGTTGAAGTTCCATCCGCAATTAATGAGGCAATGCTTAGTGCCATAGCAATACGGTGGTCTTTATAACTCTCAAGGGACGCCCCTTTCAGTTCAGTCTTTCCCTTGATACTTAAACCGTCTTCAAACTCCTCTATCTCTGCTCCCATTTTTCTAAGTTCTTTTGATATCGCACTAATTCTGTCAGACTCTTTTAATCTTAGTTCTTCTGCCCCTCTAATAGTAGTTATTCCTTCAGCCTGGGTTGCAGCTACACAGATTATTGGAAACTCATCTATTAGTAATGGGATACTTTCTCGCATTATATTTATAGACTTTAGGTCTCTTCCACCTTTGCAATAAATATCCGCTACAGGCTCACCTATAAAAAGTGAATTGTCATGAGTGAGGATTGAAGAGTTAGCATAAATATCCCTTATATTATTTAATACAATATTTGCTCCCATCTGTTTTAAAACTTCCAAAAGTCCTGTTCTTGTCGGATTTACTCCAACATTCTTTATTAATACCTCTGAATCAGGAATTAATATAGCTGCAACAATAAAGAATGCTGCAGATGAAAAATCTCCGGGTACATAAACTTCTGTGCCTTTAAGCTCTAAACCGCTTCTGATCTTTATATAAAGTCCCTCAACACTTATATGAGCACCAAAACAAGGAAGTATTCTTTCTGAATGGTCCCTTGATTTAAAGGGCTCTATAACCTCTGTTTCACCAACTGCATAAAGACCTGCAAGCATTATAGCTGTTTTAACCTGAGCACTTGCTACTGGCATTGAATATTTTATTGCCTTAAGTCTTCCACCTCTGACAGCGAGTGGTGGATAATTATCTCCCCCTCTTGCCATTATCTCGGCACCCATCTGTCTCAACGGAAGAATAACCCTTGACATAGGTCTCTTTTTTAAGGATTCGTCACCTGTAAGTATAGAAAAAAAGGCATTCCCAGAGAGTATGCCTGAGAGTAGTCTTATGGTTGTGCCTGAATTTCTACAATCAATTATATCAAAAGGTTCTTTGAGCCCATATAAACCTCTGCCGTTAATTATAAGTTCAGTCTCTCTTCTATTTTTTTTGCCTGTTGACCTTCTATGTACTATATCTACCCCTAACATCTTCATAGAATTTACAGAGGTCATTGTGTCTTCTGCTTTGAGAAAATTTTTGACTAAGCTCTTTCCTTTTGAGATTGAAGAGAAGATTACAGCTCTATGTGATATAGATTTATCAGGTGGGGGAAAAAACTCTCCCTTGAATTTCTTTGCTCTACAGATTTCAATTCTGTCCAATACCTTCCCTCAGTCTACGCGCCTTATTGAACTCTTTTTCAAGGGACCTTGAATCTAAATCCTTTATATATTTTCCTAAACGATCAAGGTTGCTCCTGAAGATATCTATTGTACTAAGCAGATTATCTTTATTAAGAATACATATGTCACGCCAGAGTTCAGGAGAACTGGATGCAATCCTTGTAGTACCCATAAATCCTTGACCAGCAAACCTTAAATATGAACTATCTAAATCTCCTATTGTATTTACTATTGCATATGCAATAAGATGGGGAAGATGGCTTACTGCTGCATATATCCTATCATGCTCTTCAGGATCAATGAGTTCTACGATCGAGCCAAAGGTCTTCCAAATATAGATAATCTTATCAAGTGCATCTTTTGATGTCCTTTCTGTGGGAGTAATAATGCATTTTGCTTCTATGAATATCTCAGCCCTTGCAGTCTCTATCCCAGAACGGTTACTGCCTGCTATAGGATGTCCTCCTATAAAATAGACGCCCTCAGGCATGAGTGCCTCCATCTCATTAACAAGCCTTCCCTTGACACTACCTACATCAGTAAGTATACAGCCTTTTTTTAATGAACCTTGAATTTTTCTAACAATCTCAAGAAAACTTCCTACGGGGGTAGCAAAAAGAATAAGGTCAGAGCCATCACATGCCTTTTGAGGATCAAGCTCAAAAGAGTCAATTATCCTCATCTCTTTTGCCTTCTTAAGGTTCTCAATGCTTCTTCCATTCCCTGTGATAAAATCACAGAGTTTATATTTCCTCATTGCAAGCGCAAAAGAAGCACCTATCAAACCTACACCAACTATTGTTAGTTTATTAAAATGCATAGCTGATATTACATAATTACTAATTTTGCATTATAAATTTAAATATCTCTTCCAACAGCGGAAGCTATTGGTCTTAATTCACTCATCAACTTTTTAAAATAATCTGGCTTTAGGGACTGTTCACCATCCGATAATGCCTCCTCTGGATTCATATGAACCTCTATTAAAAGTCCATCGGCCCCTGCGGCAACCGCAGCCTTTGACATAGGAGCAACAAGATCCCACTTACCAACACCATGGCTTGGATCAACAACAACAGGGAGATGTGTAAGTTGTTTTAGAACAGGGACTGCACTGAGATCAAGAGTATTCCTCGTAGCTGTTTCAAACGTTCTCACACCTCTCTCGCAAAGTATTATCTTCTGATTACCCTTCGACATAATATATTCAGCAGCCATAAGCCATTCTTTGATTGTTGCTGAAAAACCCCTCTTTAACAGTATTGGTTTATCACGGCTTCCCACTTCAAGGAGAAGTCTGAAATTCTGCATATTTCTTGCACCAATCTGCACAATGTCCGCATACTTTATTACCACTTCAATATCTCTTGGGTCCATCAGCTCCGTTACCACAGGAAGTCCCGTCCTTTCCCTTGCTTCTGCAAGATATTTGAGTCCTTCTTCACCGAGCCCTTGGAATGAATATGGAGAAGTTCGTGGCTTGAAGGCACCACCTCTTAGAAAAGATGCACCTGCTTCTTTAACCTTCTCAGCAATATTTATTATCATAGTCCTGCTTTCAACAGCACATGGACCTGCAATAATCTGTATTTTTCTACCTCCTATAACCTTACCTTCTATATCAACGGTCGTATCATCTGCCTTGAAATCTCTACTTGCAAGCTTATAAGGCTTAAGTATTCTCATTACATCTTCAATACCGGGCATCACCCTTATAGCATCTTCTTCTTCCTCACTTATTTTTGAGGTATCACCGATAACACCTATTACTGTCCTTTCAGTACCTTTCGATATGTTTACACCAAGTCCTCGACTTTCAAGCTTTTTAACAATGCGCCTTATATCTTCCTCGGTTGCATTTGGTTTTAAAACAATTATGTCCATTTAATCCTCCATATATAGTCCTTTGTGTTCAGCGGTCATTAGTTAAAAACCTATGATATTAACCAATAACTTTCTTTAAGGCTTTAATAAATCTTTCATTTTCCTCAGGCAGACCTATAGTGACCCTGATCTCCTGAGGTCCGACAGGACGAATAATAACACCCTGTCTCAGCATTTCTTTATAAAATATATTGGAGTCACGCCCAAGAAGTATATAAATAAAGTTCGCTTCTGTTGGAACATATTGTATATTAAGAGAATCTAATTCTTTATAAAGATAGAGCTTCCCATTCTCGTTTATTTCCTTGGAACGGCTTAAATGATCATGATCCCTAAGGGCGTATATAGCTGCATTTTGAGCTAATGTATTAGTGTTAAATGGTGGTCTTATTTTATCCATCTCCTTTATAATATCCTTTATTGCAATCCCATACCCTATTCTAAGACCTGCAAGACCATAGATCTTAGAAAATGTCCTTAGTATCAAGATATCCCTTCCATTTTTGAAATATTTCATAGTATCTGGATAATCAGGAGTTGTCACATATTCATAATAAGCCTCGTCAGATACGACCAGAACCCCTTCTTTAAGTCTGTCCATAAAGCGTTCAAATTCTCCTTTCCTATTTATTGTACCTGTAGGATTATTTGGATTTGCTATAAATATCATCTTTGTTCTCTCAGTAACAGCATCTGCCATTGCTTCAAGGTCATGTGTGTAACTTTTTAGGGGAATCTGAATAGGCTTAGAACCCAAAGCCTGGACAGACATTGGAAATACAACAAAAGAGGGATTAGCCATAATAGCTTCATCACCTGGTTGTAAAAATGTCCTAACAGCAATATCAATCAATTCATTTGAGCCATTACCAATAATGATCTCATCTTCGTCAACTGAAAGCTTTAGTGAAAGCTCCTTTTTAAGCAAGTATCCACTTCCATCAGGATATCGATTAATGCTCATTGAAGGCCTTGAATTTATTAAGCTATCTATAAGTACCTTTAAAGCCATTGGTGAAGGACCAATAGGGTTCTCATTAGATGCAAGTTTTACAGAGTCCCTAATCCCAAGTTCTCTCTCAAGCTCTTCTACCGGCTTACCAGGGGCATAAGGTCTGAGAGTTGATATATATTCAGGTGGTTTAATCATTAAGTCTCACCATATGGATATGAACCAAGAATCTTTACATAAAGACAATTATCTTTTATGCTGTCAATTGCCTTGCTAACTTTTTTATCTTCGACATGACCTTCCATATCCACAAAGAAGATATATTCCCACGCCTTTCTTTTTGACGGTCTTGACTCTATCTTTGTCAGATTTATCTTTGCCTTTTTAAATGGCACAAGGATATCATGGAGGGCGCCTGGTCTATCCTTAATAGAGAACATGATAGAGGTCTTGTCCTTTCCTGTTTTTGAAGGATATTCTTTGGATATAACGAGAAACCTTGTATAATTATGTCTGCTATCACCAATATCCTTTTCAACAAAATGCAAATCATAAACCTTTGCTGCCACTTCACTTGATATTGCTGCTGCCTCTTCATCTTGCGATGCAATCTCCGCAGCCTTTGCCGTACTTGAAGATTCAAGTATCGGTATCCCTTGAAGATTTGCCTCTATCCATCGCCTGCACTGCGCAGTAGCCTGTGGATTTGAATATATCTTTTTTATCTTTATTTTATCTCCACTCTTTGAAAGGAGATTATGAGTTATCTCGAGCATGATCTCTGCAGAAACCTTAAGGTCATAATCCATAAATAAATCAAGAGTAGAACTTATTACTCCCTCATTAGAGTTCTCAATGGGCACAACACCAAAATCTGCCTTTCCTGAGTCAACAGCATCAAATACAGCCTTAATACTTTCTACAGGCAAAAATATGGCTGATGAGCCAAAATGTCTTAATGCAGCGAGATGTGTAAAAGTCGCAAGGGGACCAAGACATGCAACCTTGAGAGGTTCTTCAAGGGACAGAGACGCAGAAAGTATCTCCCTATATATAACTTTAAGTGTATCATTTGGGAAGGGACCTTTATTAATGCTCTTGAGTCGCTTAAGAATCTCTCTTTCACGTTCAGGTGAATAAAACCTTGCTTTCTCATTTCTCTTAATATGTGCTATTTCTATTGCAATCTCTGCTCTCTTATTAAGCAATCTGAGAATTTCATTGTCTATCTCATCAATCTCGTTCCTTAGCCTTTCAATATCTCCCACTCTACCCTTTTCCTTATCTCCTTGATTTTTTAAATAATCAATATTATACCAGTTAAACCTATACTTTTTGGATGGAACAAAATAAAGTAACTTATGATTTATGTTATATATTCCCTCACATCTGTCCAAAATAATACTTCGTGCTCTCAGAAAGACAGGTATGAGAACCGATTTTAGAAGCAAAATCACGGGTAACCTCGATGAGCCCCAGGGTCGAAGCAGAGGTCTCAGCCA
>JACAEY010000048.1 GCA_013388605.1 Nitrospirota bacterium
AAGGGTGTAGCCGCAACCTTTAGGTTGCGTGGATTTATACAACTTTAAACCACTTTTATGCGATTAAAACGCAGGCTAAAGCCTGCGGCTACAAGGCTTTATAGTGAGCCTTGCGTAATTCGGTAAAATGCCATTTTTCTCTAAGCTAGAAATCGTCACAAAGATAGCATATCATTGAATCATTATTCTTAAACAAATATAATGTCATATTGTGATTGACCTTCTAAAAATCTCTTTCACACTAATAATAATATTGCTTCTGATTAGAATAAAGCTGAATATTAATTATGTAATGCTAATTGCATCATCCGTTTTGTTTCTGTTGTACCGGATGCCTTTTTCTTTGATACTGAAGGTATTTGAAGACGCAGCACTTAATAGCGCAACTATTAAGCTTGTTATTGCCTTATCTTTTATCCGGATGTTTGAGATGATATTGAGGGAGCATGCTGTACTTACGCAGATGATGATTGCTGTGAAAGGAATATTCAAAAATAGAAAGATTGTGGCTGCGAGCATGCCTTTGCTCATCGGGCTTCTTCCCTCTGTTGGAGGCGCATATTTTTCAGCCCCAATGGTGGCTGAGGCAACAGAGGATACAGAGATGAGCCCTGAGGAGAAAGGGTTTGTTAACTACTGGCTGAGACATCCCTGGGAATACATTCTACCTTTATATCCCGGGATTTTACTCGCATCGGTCATCTCAAAGATTGAACTCCATAAACTCATTACAGTAAATTTGACCTATGCACTTACTATGCTGATAACAGGTTTTATCTTCGGTATGCATGGAGCTAAAGGTGTTGTGAAGACAGAGGGTAAACTCTCAAAAAAAGGTGTCTGGAGTTTTTCACCCATTGTTAGTGTTCTTCTTCTTGTGGTCATCTTTCATATAGAACTCCATTATGCATTGATTGTCACAGTATTAGTAATGTTCATATTCTATAAATATGATTTTAAAAAAATAATGTCTTGTCTGAAGCATGGTTTTTCATTTGACATAATACTTTTGATAATAAGTGTAATGCTTTTTAAGGAGTCTATGGAATCCTCTGGGGCTGTAAAAAATATCAGTCATTTTTGTTTAGAGAAAGGGATACCAACACTTCCAATTCTTTTCAGCCTTCCTTTTATAACAGGTCTTCTGACCGGTATAACCATCGGTTTTGTTGGAGGCACATTTCCTCTTATCATCAGCATAGCAGGTACATCTACAAGTGCAATATCTTTTGCATTTGCCTCTGGTTACCTCGGTGTACTTTTTTCTCCTGTCCATATTTGTCTGGTATTGACAAGAGAATATTTCAAAGCAGACTTATGGAAGATGTATAAAATGATAATACCCGCAGGGTTTACACTACTTTTAGTAGCTATTGGAGAGTATATAATAATGAAATAAACCTGTATTACGCAAGGTGTAGCCGCAACCTTTAGGTTGCATGGATTTATATAACTTTTAAATCACTTTTATGCTATTGCTATTTAAAACGCAGGCTAAAACCTGCGGCTACAAGTGTTTTATAATGAGCCTCGCGTAATTCAGGATAAATAAGCTTTTATTCCAAATTCTTCGTCTATTGCTTGTTTATGTAAATCCTTGTATTATTTGAGCTATGTAGAAGGGCAGTGATATTTTATGCCTTTATGTATCTGGCGAATTGCCTTTATTAATTCGTTAGGTGCGCATTCTTTAGATATATACCCAGATGCACCCTCCTTTAGAACACGCTCTGCATATTGCTCCGCAGGATACATACTAAGTATCAAGACAGGTAGCCTTGGTCTATGGTTTTTGATATCTTTCAGGACTTCCAGACCGCTCTTACCGGGCATAGTGATGTCAAGAATAATGAGGTCAAAATTATCATTCACAAGTTTTTCCATTACTTCATTACCATCCCTTGCTTCTCCAGCTACGACTATATCAGATGTTCCTGAAAGAATCTGCTTGATGCCCTCACGAACAATAGCATGGTCATCGGCTATAAGTATCCTTATTGTTGAAGAATCTTTTCCTTCATAAATAATTAGCATTCTTTAAATCTTCCTTTCTTTTCATACTTAACTTTAAGAGATATGTACATCATATTAAAACTTAACATAAAAAAAGCAATTAATTATATCAGCATAATTCCCTTTTTTCTGTAAGAAAAAGACTTATAGTATTGTAGGAATTAGTCTTACAAAAATATTATTTAGCCTTTTTGGAAATGTTCCAAATGGGATTAATCAACAAGATGTTTTTTTATGGCATAATGAGTTAATTCTGCATTGCTTTTCATGTTCATTTTTTCAAGGATACGAGACCTGTAGGTACTGATAGTCTTTATGCTTAGAGATAATTGTTGAGCAATTTCCTTCAGTGTTTTCCCGGAAGCGATCATACACATAACCTGAAACTCACGGTCAGAGAGTGAATTATGTAATGGCCTGTCAGTAGCGATTTCTAAGTCAAGTGCTAATTTTTCTGCAAGTGAAGGACTTATATATTTCTTTCCTCTTGCTATATGGTTTATAGCATTAATAAGTTCATGTGGCGCGCTTTCTTTTGTTATATATCCTGAAGCCCCTGCTTTTAAAACCCTTACTGCATATAGCTCTTCAGGATATATACTCAATATTAAAACAGGAAGTCTGGGCTTCTTATTTTTTATCTCTTTCAGGATATCCAGACCACCTCTGCCTGGCATTGCAATATCAAGAACAACCACATCGAAATTATTTCTATCCACCAAATCTAATACTTCATGTCCTGAGCTTGCTTCAGCAATTACCCGCATATCAGGTCTTTCTGAAAGAATTTGCTTCAGTCCTTCGCGGACAACTGCATGGTCATCAGCTATGAGTATCTTTATCAATGGTTTTTTCCTTTCAGAGGGATACTCACAGACATATAAGTCCCTTTTCCCTTAATGCCATTAATTTTAACATTTCCTCCAAAGAAATTTATACGTTCTTTTATCCCTAAAATACCAAATGATTTTGGTTTTAAAAGCTGTTCATCTGTCATACCTTTCCCATTATCCTTGATTTCAAGAGAGATATTTTCCCCTTTTAACTTCAGTTTTAAATTAACCTTTGATGCCTCTGCATGACGCGAGATATTAGTCAACGCCTCCTGACATATTCGAAAAATCGCGGTACTTAGGTTTTGATCCAGATCAATCTCATTTGGTTCAAAGGACACATCACAGTGGATTCCTGTTCTTTTTTTGAAATCATCTACATACCATTCAATTGCTGCTGTGATGCCAAAGTGATCCAGTATAGGTGGTCTTAGTTCCGTGCATATTTTCTTAACAGAATGGATAGTTTCGTCAATTTTTTTTATCATAGATTCTGTTTTATCTACAAGGTTTTTATGGTCAGGATAGAGCTTGTCTGATAGTATGGATAAATCTATCTTTAAGGCTGTCAATGCCTGCCCCAGCTCATCATGAATCTCACGTGCTATCTTCATTCTCTCCTCTTCCCTTACTGTTTGTAAATGGATAAACAGATTACGTAGTTTCTCACGAGAATTCATTAACTCTATCTCTGTAATTTTGCGCTCAGTGATATCCTGGACAGTTCCGATCATTTGAATCGGCTCACCGCTCTCACCAAAAATCACTTCCCCCTGTTCATGTACAAATCTTATTTTTCCATCATTTAAAACGATGCGGTGTTCAATATCATATGGTCTACCATACAAAGCATTGGTAACATTTTTCTTTACAAGTTCTCTATCCTCAGGATGGACATAGTTTAAGAACGTATCAAAAGTAAGTTCCTCTTCAGAAGAAACACCAAAAATGTGATAGGTTTCATCAGACCATGATAACTTATCTGTTTTTATATTCCAGATCCAGTTTCCGAGATGGGCAATATGCTGTGCCTTCGATAGGTTCTCTTTACTTTCTCGTAAAACCTTTTCTATCATAAACCTCTGGACAGCTTCCCCAATCAATGGCACAACTAATGACTCAATAAGATTTACAAACTCCAGAGGAAATTTCCCTTCTCTTTTGTCTGCTAAATGGATTGCCCCAAGTATTTTTTCTTTGTAACGAATCGGGATAAGAGCAATAGACAGAAAACCATGTCTCATACAATTAGCTCTGAATCTTTTTTGTTCCTCTTCATTTAATTCTTCGATAAATTTAAGAGAATTATTAATGAAAAGGGAACCATTTTGGGTCATTACCGCTTTATCTTGTGGGTCAAATTCACCCTTGATTACCCTTATACATGCACATATGTCCTTATTAAGAGAGAGCATATTCTCTAATCTCAAGAATTCAGCACTGAAACCTGTTGAAGCCTCATATGGTATATATCCCTCACTGTCAATAATGCGAATACCAACACAATTGAAATCACCCCAATCAGAAAGATCTTTAACTACTGAATCCATATATTCTTTCATTGAATATTTTTTTATAAATAATTCCAGAAGTCTATTTGTAAAATGTGTCAATTTTTCTGCTTCTTTATGCTCGGTTATGTCGCGGAAAATTACCTGTATCAAACCATCTTCAAGAAGTTTTGAACCTATATCTAAAATTATGATTTTCCCATCTTTTCTTCTAATCTTTCTTTCTGTTCGTATTATTTCTCCTTTGAGTACCCTGCTAAGGTCAAGAGGTTTATAAGCAAGCTCTTCTTCTAAGATTAATTTTTTGGCATCAAGACCGATGAGTTCCTCTCTGCTGAATCCACTTATCTGGCAGGCTGCTGGGTTGACATCAATAATATTAAGCTGTTTATCAAGAATGGCAATTCCATCCATCGCCTGTTCTATAAGATCCCTATATTTTTTTTCACTCTTTTGAAGTCTTGCTGTCTTGTTTCCAACCTTTACCTCTAATTCCTCATATGCCTTGCGAAGTGCATCTTCAGCATTCCTCAGTTTTTCTTCAGCCTCCTTAATTTTAGTAATATCCCTATAAATGCAGACGAAATAATTAATTTCTCCTTTTTCGTCCTTTACAGGGTAGGCGGTTAATTCAACAAAAATCTTCTTGCCTTCTCTATTAAAATGGTTATGGATAGCAGATGCGGTCAATCCACTTTTTTCAGCTTCAATTATAGGGCATTGATCAGGCGGACAGGATGATTCTCGAAGATGTGTAATTCTATAGCAATAGTTACCTGTAATCTCTTCCATTGCAAAATCTGTCTGGTTTAAAAATGCATTATTAGCCCAGATGATTTTAAGGTCTTTTGAAAGAAGAAGGAGGGGGTCGGTTATTCCATTGAGGATATTTTTGTATATATTAGATGAACCTATTAAACCCTCCATAGTATAATCTTCTCAACCTTAATTTCATTTATTTTAGCATATACGGGGTTTTCCTCCAATTTTCTTTTTAAATACTCAGTAATGACCTATGAAATATTTTCAGGCTCGGGATGATAAACTATATGAATTCATCCCTGAGTTAAAAATACTTACCATTGCTGTCCAAAATATTCTATATAATTCTATGCTAAGTTGAGCGATTATTTAGTAAAAACCTTAATTAATCAAACCATTTTGAGAAAAGTGTAATCACCTAACAAGTGTCATTGTCC